>NZ_JBDJAW010000017.1 GCF_039649665.1 Microbispora sp. ZYX-F-249
GGCCACCGCCTGCGTGATCGGCGTCTTCAACGCCACCTTCGACGGCGGCGCCGTCCCGATCTCCTTCAAGTAACCCCCGTCCATCAATTCACGTAGCCCTGTCCATCAAGTAACCCCGTCCATCAAGTAACCCCGTCCATCGACCCGGACTCCGAACAATCCGATCCCCGTCGACCGATCACTGGAACCGCCCTCCTCCGCCACGGCCGAGGAGGGTGGTTCCATGTGTGGGCGGGAAAGCGCCGCGGGCGGCGGCGGTGCTCGCCGGCACCCGAAACGACCCCGGCAAACCTGGAATCACAACCCCTATTTCGGACAGCCGCCCCTTATTCAGAAACTGGGGTCCTATAATCGCCCCAAACGATTCCCGGCCAACTGGTGCGCGCTTACGATTTCGGCGTGACCGGTCAGCGTAGGAGTAGTGGAAGGTTGCTCGCGATAAGCGACCTCCACGTCTCCCATGCCGAGAACCGGGCACTCGTGGAATCCCTGCGCCCCGGCGCGGCCGGCGACTGGCTCCTGGTCGCCGGTGACGTCGCCGAGCGTGTCCACGACGTCGAGTGGGCGCTCGGCCTGCTGAAGGACCGCTTCGCCACCGTGATCTGGGCACCCGGCAACCACGAACTGTGGACCACGCCGGGCGACCCGGACCGCGCGCGCGGCGAGGAGCGGTACCGCAAGCTCGTCCAGGTCTGCCGCCGGATCGGGGTGCTCACGCCCGAGGATCCGTACGCGGTGTGGACCGGAGCGGGCGGGCCGGCGACCGTGGTTCCGCTCTTCCTGCTCTACGACTACAGCTTCCGCGATCCGCACACCACGAAGGAGGAGTCGCTCGCCCAGGCGTACCGTCTGGGCGTCGTCTGCACCGACGAGATCCTGCTGAGCCCGGACCCCCACCCCAGCCGTGAGGCCTGGTGCCGCGCCCGCCTGCGGGAGACCGAGGCGCGGCTCGACGCCCGCGACCCCACCCTGCCGACCATCCTGGTCAACCACTTCCCGCTGCTTCGTGAGCACACCCGGATACTGCGCCATCAGGTGTTCGCCCAGTGGTGCGGCACGGAGCACACGGCCGACTGGCACCTGCGCTACCAGGCGGCGGCGGTGGTGTACGGCCACCTGCACATCCCTCGGACGACCTGGCACGACGGAGTGCGGTTCGAGGAGGTCTCGCTCGGCTATCCGCGCGAGCGGCGCCACCGTCAGGCGTGGCCGCCGCTCCGTCAGATACTCCCCGCGCCCCGGTAGCGCCCCCTGGCGCCCGGCGGCGTGACCCGAACCCCGGCCGGCGTCCCGCCACGGCGGGCGGCGACCACGAACAGTAATCGGAGCACCACCGGCAGCGGCCGGCGGCGGTCACAGTGAGCGCCGCGTCAGCCGCCTTCGACACGAAAACCGCACTACGGCATCCGGCCTTTCGCACCGCCGATCCGATCCAGGGTTGCTCACCAGATGCCTCCGGAAATCGGGAGGATTAATGGACGACGTCATCGAGCGGGCCGCGCTCAGGGTGATCGAGAATATGCACGAGAACCTGGGCGAGCCCATCACGATCGACGACATGGCTCGAGTCGCGATGTTCAGCAAGTTTCACTTCTCCCGCGTCTTCCAGCGGGTGACCGGGCTGTCCCCCGGGCGTTTCCTGTCGGCCGTACGGCTCAGGGAGGCCAAGAGGCTGCTCGCCTCCACGGCCATGAGCGTGACGAACATCAGCCACCAGGTGGGCTACTCGAGCGTCGGCACCTTCAGCTCGCGGTTCACCAGCAGTGTCGGCCTGTCCCCGAGCAGGTACCGCGTGCTCGGGAGCGTCACGCCGCAACTGCTCGCGAGCGAGCGCGCGACCGGCGCCTCGACGGCCACGATCCGGGGTGAGATCTCCTCTCCGCTCCCCGCACGGCCGGTCTTCGCCGGGCTGTTCCCCGAACGGATACTCGGCGGCCGCCCGGTGAGCTACACCGTGCTCGATCGGCCGGGGCCGTTCGAGCTGCGGGACGTGCCCGCGGGCCGCTGGCACCTGATCGCGCAGTCCGTCGCTCCCGGTCACGAGGACGCGTTCGGGCCCGCCCGGGGCGACGACGAATCCCAGTGCATCGCGTGCCACGGGCCGATCACGGTGCGGGCCGGCGACGGGTCGTACCCGTCCGACGTCCGCGCCGACGTCCGGCTCCGTCCGATGCGCCCGCTCGACCCTCCGGTCCTGCTGGCCCTGCGCGACCTTCTGTCGCCCATGAGCGTCCAGGACCAGGCCTGCTGACCGGGCCTGCTGACCGGGCCTGCTGACCGGGCCTGCCGGCCGGATCCGCAGAAGAGGCCTGCCGAAGAGGCCGCCGGAGGAGACGCGACCGGCGTGGGAAGAGGTGACGTGGACGACGAACGACGCGGACGACGAATCGGGCGGTGACCGGAGGTCACCGCCCGATTGCTTTTCCGGGTCGCCTGTCCCCGGTCAGGCCCGGTGGACGGTCATCGGCAGCCCGCCGCGGACCCGCAGGGACAGCATCGCCTCGGGGACGGCGGGACGGCCGGGCACCCCGGCCAGGCGGAGGTCGCGGGCGACCATGGCGAGGACGAACGTGGCCTCCATCATCCCCAGGTGGTTGCCGACGCAGAACCGCGGCCCGGCGCCGAACGGGATGTAGGCGTACCTGGGCCGGCCGGACGCGCCCGCGGGGTCGAACCGGTCCGGGTCGAACCGGTCCGGGTCGGTCCAGTACTCGGGGTGCCGGTGCAGCGTGTAGGGGCTGATCATCACATCCGCCCCCGCGGGCACGTGGTAGCCGCCGACCTCGTCGTCCTGTACGGCCACCCGGGTCAGCGCCCACACCGGCGGGTACAGGCGCATGACCTCCTCGAGCACCATCGCGGTGTACTTGAGCCGGTGCAGGTCCTCGTAGACCGGAAGCCGGTCGCCCAGGACCTCCACGGCCTCGGCGTGCAGCCGCTCCCGCACCGCCGGATGCCGGTCCAGCAGATGGAAGGCCCACGACATCGTGCTGGCCGTCGTCTCGTGGCCGGCGAGCAGCAACGTGACCAGTTCCTCGCGCATCCGCTGCCGCGCGGCGCGGGGCCCGGCGGGCCGTGGCGCCGCGAGCAGCCGTGTCACGACGTCGTCCCCGTCGCCCCGGCGGGAGGTCACCAGGCGGTCGGCCACCCGGTACAGGGCCCGCCTGGCGCGGCGGAATCGCAGGTGATGGGGCAGCGGCAGCCACAGGGGCACCATGCTCAGCGTCACCATCTCGAACATCGCCTGGTCCTGGACGCCCTCGAACGAGTGCCCGATCGAGTGGAAGGCGTCGAGGTCGGCGTCGAGCAGGGTGCGGCCGAGCACGCCGAGGGCGAGCCGCGTCATCTCCTCCGCCATGTCGACCGGGGGCCCGCCCACCCGGGCCCGCAGCCGCTCCACCAGGCGCGCCGCCTCCTCGGCGATCACGGTGTCCTGGCGGGCGATCCGCCTGTTCTGGAACATCGGCTGGATCGTCCTGCGCTGGGCGCGCCACAGCTCGCCCTCGCTGGTCAGCAGCCCGTCCCCGATGACCCGCCTGGCCTCCCTGAGCCCGATGCCCTTGTGGTAGGCGGCGCTGTTGTCGGCCAGCACGTGCTTGGCGTGATCCGGGTGGTTGAACAGGTAGATGCTCTTGGGGCCGATGGACAGCCGCACCGCGTCGCCGTACTCGGCCGCGGCCGAGCTGAGCAGCCCCAGCCGGTCGCGTACCAGCCGGAGGAACAGCCGCGGCGCGGCGGTGGGCGGGGGACCGGGCGGCGTCGCGCCGCCCCCGGCCGGCCGGGTGGACCGGGACGGCCGGGAGAGCGGCGACCAGCGGGCGGCCCGGGACGGCGGGGCCGGCGCGAACGCCACGCGCCGGCCCGTCGTGCTCATGCCGGGACTCCCCGCGGATCGGCGGCGAGCTCCTGGAACTGGCCCCGGTAGACCAGCAGGCCCTGACGGTCGGTCTGCTGCTCCATGGACAGCACCTTCCCGATGAAGATGGTGTGGTCCCCGCCGTCGTAGGTGCGCCACAGTTCGCACTCGAACCGGGCGACCGTGCCCGCGATCAGCGGCACGCCGGTGACCTCTCCGGGCAGCCAGTCCACACCCTCGAACTGCGCCGCGCCGAGCGCCCGGTAGCGGTTGGCGAAGTGCCTCGCCTCGCTCTCCTGATCCGCCGCCAGCACCGAGACGCCGAAGAAGGCCGTCATGCTGAGGCACTGGTGCATCACCGCGGCCCGGTCGATGCAGACCAGCACGAGCGGCGGGTCGAGGGAGACCGAGGCGAAGGAGTTGGCGGTCATGGCGTGCGGCGCGGAACCCCCCGTCGTGACGACGGTGACGCCGGTGGCGAACTCGCCGAACGCGCGCCGCAGCGCCTTGGTGTCGTGCAACTGAAGGGGTGTCACGGACTGGTCGATTGTCACGCTGACCTCCTGAGGTTGGGCGCGTAGGGTTCGAGCGCCCGGACCAGTGCCTCGGGGACTCGGGCGGGCGAGGTGCGGGTGTTCGGCCCGCGCATGCAGGCCACGCGCTGCCTGCCGCGGGCCACCAGCGTCTCCCCGCCCTCCGGGTTCAGCCGCACGTAGTCGAAGCTGAACTCGACTTGGGTCTGGGCGAGGTCGACCAGCCGCATCCGGACGGACAGCTCGTCGAACGCGGTGATCTCGGCGAAGAACTCGCAGTCCACCTTCAGCGTGAACAGCTTCAGGTCGTCCTGCATGTCGGCGAGCACCTCGGGCGCCCGCTGCTTGAGGAACATCTCCCGGCAGCGTCCCTGCCAGCGCAGGTAGTTGACGTAGTAGACGTTCCCGACGAGGTTGGTCTCCTCGAACCCGACCGTGTGGCGGTATTCGTAGTAGTCGCTCATGCCTGCGGCCGCCCTTCGGTGAGCACTGCGATCACTATCGGCAGGGGCAGGCCGCGCAGCGTCGTGACGAGCGTCGCGATCCGCACGCCGTCGCCGGTGAGGACCGCCCACCCGCCCGGTGCGCCGTCGGCCGGGGCGAGGGCCGTGTCCTGCGCGAGGCCGGCCCGCCGCAGGCACGCCCGGCCCGCCTCGATCCGCGCGGCGGCGACGCCGAACCGCTCACCCGTGCGGGCGGCGATCCGTTCGGCGACCTCCGCGACCGGCCCGAGGGCCTCCCGCCACTCCGGTTCCCCGCGCTCGGTCACCTCGGCGACCTCGCAGCTCAGCGGGCCTTCCGCGGCGACGCACAGAGTCACACCGGTCGTGTGGGCCACCGACACCGCCGGGCCGCCGTCGATCTCCGGCTCGCCTCCGTCGCCGAACCGGACCTCGACCGGGTGACCCAGCGCCCGGCCCAGCCCCACGACCGCGCGGTCCCGGCGCTCCACCGCGCCGTCCGCCGCGCCCGCGGGCTCGACCACCACGGCCACCCGCGTGCCGGCCAGGTCCTCCAGGGTGCGTTCGAGGTAGGAGCCCAGCAGCGGAGCCACCCACGGGCCCGCGCCGCCGTCCTTCTTCCGCACGGCCTGCAGGGTCAGCCCGTCCCACCGCTCCACGACCGTGCCGCTCGCGTCGCGTACGGCGATGTCGTAGACGTAGGTGTCGCCCTCGCGCGAGCGCTCGGTGGCGCAGTAGCGCAGTTCCCCCGCCTCCGCGAGCGCCGGGCCGCCGGGCCGGACCCGCTCGATGCCCACGGGGAGCAGCGTCGCGTCCGGCACGCAGACCTGGTTGCCGTGCATGAGGGCGTCCCGCATGCCCGGGTCGCCGAGGAGCAGGGTGTCCGGCAGGTACCGGGCGAACCAGTCCCCGTCGGCCAGCGCCGCGACGTCCGCGTCGACGTGGCGGGCGGCGGCCCGATGGTAGCGGCGCAGGCGGTGGAACCGCTCGCCCTGGAACAGCACGTTCCCGTACATCTCGCTCGCCGGGTCCAGCGTGACCACGGGCAGTCCGGCGCCGACCTGGTCGGGCGGCCCGTCCGCCGCCGCCTCGCCGGTGAGGCGCAGGCGGGCCCGGAAGTGGTCGACCTCGAAGCCGGTGTCGGAGCTGCGGATCGCCGCCTCGGCCGTGTCGTCGCCGGTGACGGTGACGGCGATGCGGAGCGTGGTGCTCCCGGACGGCGGCACCACGATCGGCCGCAGGAACCGCGCCTCCTCGATGACCGGCACCTCCGGCCGCCCGGTGGCCGCGAACGTCACCTGGGCCATGGCCTCCATGCCGAAGACCGCGGGGAACAGCAGGTTGCCGTCGAGGAGGTGGTCGGCGAGGTAGAGGTCGCTGCCCGAGTTGACCTCGACCTCGGTGACGAGCTCCACCCCGTGGTAGCGGACCAGCGGCCTGTCGACGAAGCGCAGCAGCGGCAGCGGCGGCTCGTCCCTGCGGACGGTGCCGATCCCCTCGGTACGTCCGCTGATCACCACGACGGCGGGCGCCTCGGGGTCGGCGACCAGCCTGCGCATGATCTCCACGCCCTGCTCGGGGATGATCGGGTCGATGCCCTTGCGGGTCAGCCCCTCGACCACCGAAAGCCGCTCGCCCATGCCGACGTCCGACCAGACCGACCACTCCATGCAGACGGCGTGGCAGCCCGGATGCGTGACGGCGACCTCCCGGGTGAGCTCGGCCAGCCACTCGTTGGCCGTGGCGTAGTGCGCCTCGCCGTGCAGGCCGGCCCGGCCGATGATGCTGCCGAAGGTGACCAGCAGCCGCAGGCGGCCGGGGTCCACCGCGTCGAGCACGTTGCGCAGCCCGCCGACCTTCGGCGCGAAGGTGCGCGCGAAGGCGGCCTGGTCGAGGCTCGCCAGGCCGGCCGGCTCGTTGCGGCCGGCGCCGTGCAGGACGGCCGTCACCGGCCCCAGCTCCGCCTCCAGCTCGGCGATCCCGCGGCGTACCTGCCCGGCGTCGGTGACGTCGGCCCTGGCGTACCGCACGGTCACGCCGGCCTCCTCCATCCGCCGGAGGTTGGCGGCGAGCTCACCGTCCGCGGCCGGGTCGGAGCGGCCGAGCACGGCCAGCTTCGCGCCGCTGTCCCCGGCCACCGCCAGCGCGCACTCCGCGGTGATGCCCTTGCCGCCGCCGGTCACCAGCAGCACGTCGCCGGAGCCGAGCGGCTGCCGCGTCGTGGCCGGCCGGACCGGCAGGGAGCGCAGCGTGGGCACGCGGCGCACGCCGTCGGCGTCGTAGTACGCCTCCGCGAAGCCGGTGGTCGCCGCCACCTCCGCCACCACCCGGCCGGCCGCCTCGGGCACGGCGGGGGTGTGGACGACGGTGGTGCGCAGGTGCGGCGCCTCCAAATGCAGCGTCTTGGCGAGCCCGGCCGCGCCCCGGTCCCCCTGCACCAGGACGAACCGGGTGCCGGGCGGGCCGGCGAGGGCCGCCTTGGCCCCCAGCAGCGCCTGCTCGACGTGCTCCTCGGCGCAGTCGCCGGGCAGGCAGACCAGCACGCCGGACCCGACGCCGCCCTCCTCAAGCGCCCGGCGCAGCGGCTCGGCGATCGGGACGGACCCGGCCGCGTACACCTGCCACGCGCCGTTCTCCTCGGCGCCCGCCCTGGGCGCGAGCGGCACCTCGTCGAGGTCGACCGCGAAGGCCCTGGTCCAGGGGGCGGCGCCGGCCACGGCGGCCGGCCCTCCCCCGGGCTGCGCCTGCGGGTCCTCGGTGAGCCGGTCGAGCGCCTCGGCCAGCTCGCGCAGGCTCGCCGTGGCGAGGTTGGTGGGCGCCTGCGCCGCGGGCACGCCCAGGCGCTGCACGGCCTGGTCGATGATGTGCATCACGGTGACCGAGCTGAGGTGCAGCTCGTCCAGCGGCCTGCTGTCCTCGCGCACCATCTCCAGCGGGAGCTCGGCGCGCTCGGCGGCGAGCTGCCGCAGCAGGTCGATGCTCGACGTCGCGCCCCCGGCCGCGGCCGGGCTCGCCGCGGCGGGCGGGGTGGCGGCCGGGGCCCGGTCCGCCCCGCCCGCGCGCTTGGCGATCTTGACCGTCGGCGCCTGCTCGGCCGGACTGGCGAAGAAGCTGAAACTCGCGCCGACCTCCAGGGGCCGGACCAGCCGGCCGTGGAAGAGGTCCTCCAGGAGGACGGGGGCGCCGACGACCCACGCCGCGCCCGCCACCCGCAGCAGCCCGGCCAGCGACTCGGCGTCGGTGTCGAGCGCCACCGCGGGCACGTCCGTGGCGGCCGCCGCGAGACCGGCGAGCACCCGGCCGGGGCCGACCTCGACGAACAGGTCGATGTCCTTGGCCGCCCGCTCGACCGCCTGGGTGAACCGCACCGGTTCGGTGATCTGCCGGCGCAGCAGCGCCCGCAGGTCCGCGCCGCGGGGCAGGTCCTCGCCGGTGACCGTGGAGACGATCCGCCGCTCCAGCGGGGCGAACTCCTCCTCGGCCAGCCGCACGTCGAACGCCTCGGCCGCGGGCGCGACCAGCGGCGAGTGGAAGGCGTGCGACACCGCCAGCCGGGTCCAGTTCAGGCCCGCGTCGGAGGCCCGGCGCCCGACCTCCTCCACCGCGTCGACCGGACCGGCGACGACGGTCTGGCCGGGGCCGTTGTATCCGGAGATCACGACCGGCAGTCCGGCGATCAGGTCCCCCACGACCTGCGGGTTCGCGCGGATGCCCGCCATGGTGCCCGACGAGCTGTGCTCGGTCATGGCCCGGCCCCGGGCGGCGGCCAGGTCGAGGAGCGCGTCCTCGTCCACGGCGCCGGCCCACTGCAGCGCCGACAGCTCGCCCAGGCTGTGGCCGACGGCGACGTCCGCCTCCAGGCCGAGCAGGGACAGCGCGCGCAGCCCGGCCATCGACCCGGTGACGATGCGGGGCTGGGCGACCGCGGTGGCCACCATGTCCCCCGACGCCGGCAGCGCCGCCCGCGTGTAGATCTCCTCGACCTCGGCGAACCGGCGGCGCAGCGCACCGCCGCTGGTGCCCCGGCCGGAGCCCTGGCCGGGGAACAGGTACCCGATCCGGCCGGGGCCCTCGGCGTGGCCGAGGAAGGCCTTGCCGTCGGAGGCGAACAGGCGGGTCTCCCCGCCGTCCAGCGCGGTCAGCACCCGCCGCAGCTGCCGCTCGGCGTCCTCCGGAGACGAGACCACGACCGCAGCCCGGTACGGCAGGTCCCGCAGTTCCCGCTGCAGGGTGACCGCGAGGTCGGCGAGCTGGGCGTAGGACAGCCGGGACGCGAACTCGGCCAGCTCGGCGACCCGGTCGCGCAGCGCCTGCGGCGAGGCGGCGTCGGCCAGCAGCAGCTCCGCGTCCTGCAGCGAGGCGGCCAGGGTCCTGGTGCGGGCGGGCAGCACCCGCCGCCGCGGGCCGGACTTCTCCAGCACCACGTGGGTGTTGATGCCGCCGAAGCCCATGGCCGTGACGCCGGCCCTGACCGGGACGTCCTGCGGCCAGGGCTCCGCCTTGCGCAGCGCGCGCAGCGGGGCCCCCTCCCGGGCCAGGATCTCGTGCGGCTCGACGCAGCCGATCGCGGGCGGCAGGACCTGCTCGTGGACCGCCATCACGGTCTTGATCAGTCCGGCCACCCCCGCCGCGGCCTTGGCGTGCCCGATCATCCCCTTGATCGAGGTGACGGCGGCGGGCGCCGCCGCGGCGCCCGCGTCCGTCCTGGCCTCCGACAGCGCGGTGAGCTCGGTCGCGTCGCCCACGGCGGTTCCCGTGCCGTGGCCCTCGAACAGCCCGACCGTCTCGATGCCGAACCCGGCGCGCTCGTACGCGCGGCGCAGGGCCAGCCGGTAGCCGCTCACCTCGGGCCTGGTCATGCCGCCCCTGCCGTCGGAGGAGATGCCCCAGCCGGCGATGACGGCGTAGATCCGGCGACCGGCCTCGACGGCGTCGGACTCGCGCATCAGCACGACCATGCCGCAGCCCTCGCCGGGCCAGAAGCCGTTGGAGTGCCGGTCGTACAGTCGCATCTCGCCCTTGGCCAGCGCGCCGGTCTTCGCGAAGCCGATGATCTCGAAGGGGTCGATGGACAGGTCGACCCCGCCGGCGACCGCGACGTCGAGGTCGCCGTCGAGCAGCGCCTTGCACGCCGTCGTCACCGACAGCAGCGAGGAGGAGCAGGCGCCGTCGACGGTGTAACCGCCGCCGTTGAGGTCGAAGTGGTTGCAGATGCGCCCCGCGATGGTGTTCGACAGGCCGCCCGCGAGGGTGTCCTCGTCCACCTCCGGGAACGGGCTCTTGTAGGTGGCCTCCAGGTCCGCGAGGAACCCGGCCAGCCGCTCGTCGTCCCAGCCCTGCTCCTTCAGCGTCGCCGCGACGGTGCGGCGGACGTACGGCCAGCGCAGGCGCATGATGTTGGCGCGGGTGAACTCACCGGTCAGCGTGTTGCCGACGACGACGCCGGTGCGCTCGCGCGGCAGCCCCTCCCCTTCGGGGAAGCCCGCGTCGGCCAGCGCACGGCCCGCCATGTCGAGGGCGAGCCAGTGCGTCAGGTCGGTCGAGCGGTAGGTGCTGCCGGCGATGCGGTAGCCGAGCCGGTCGAACTCGTAGCCCTCGATGACGGCGGCGGTGCGTGCGTAGAACCGGTCGGGCGTCGACGGGTCGGGGTCCCAGTAGTCCTCCAGCCGCATCCGCTCGTCCGGAAGCCTGCGGAAGGCGCGCCGGCCCGCCAGGGCGTTCTCCCACAGCTCCCGCGGCGACGCGGCGTCGGGATATCGGCAGGCCATGCCGACGATGGCGATCCTGGTCGTGCTCATACCGACGCCGCCTCTTTGCCGTTGACCGAGACCGGGCCGGTGACGATGACCGGCGCGGGCGTGTGGGCCGAGATGGCCGGCCCGGGGGCCGGAGCCGGGGCCTGGGCCTGCTGGCGCGCCTTGTTCACGAAGTGCAGCGCCCAGAAGAAGCCGCCGCGGATCGCGCACACGCCGGCGGTGGCGAAGAACAGCGCGTACGAGATGTGGACGGCGGTGAGCAGGCCGTACAGGAGGGCGACCCCGGCGCCGAAGGCGACCTGGGAGCCGGGCTTCGACGGCGTCGTGCCGGGGTCGGTGATCATGTAGTTGGTGAACAGGATGAACGCGACGCCGGTCATCATGGCGAGGGCGGCGGGGATCGAGGTGCCGAAGAAGACGCCGCGCAGGATCGCCTGGAGGGCGAAGGCGCCGACCCAGCCGAAGATCAGCGGCATCCGGCCGGTGAGCTTGCCGTTGAGCATCGTGCCGCCGAGGATGATGATCCCGGGCACCAGCCAGTCGATCCAGGTGTCGACGTTCTCGGTGAAGTGGTACGGCGGGGCGATGCTGGCCCAGGGGAAGACCAGCAGGATGACGGCGATGCCGAAGTTCGACGGGTTCATGAAGTGGCGTAGGCGGCCCTTGACCGGGGCCCGCAGCACCCACTTGGCGCCGACCGCCACCACGACGCCGAACAGCAGCACGAGGACCTGGTCGTTGACGTAGGTGAGCATGTTCATGGCCAGGCTCGTGATGTGCGCCGGGTAGAGGAACTCCACCAGGCCGCGCAGGCCGTTGCCCTTGTACCGCGGGGGCCGTCCCTCGGCCCGCGAGCCGATCCACTCCAGGCCGATCTCCGTGGCGTACCCGGTGGCCAGGGCGATGAAGGGCCACAGCCAGGGCTGCTCGAAGCCGAGGATCGTGTAGCCGACGATGTTGAAGACCGAAATCGAGATCGCGAAGTTGCGCAGCGCGGTGACCACCTTGGGGTCGTGGCGCGGCCCCGCGACGGGCGTTTTCTCAGCCATGTCCGATCACTTCTCCTTGGCCTGCCGGCCGAGCTTGAGCGAGTGCCAGCCCGGGGTGAGCTGGAGATCCTGTTCGCGCACCTGTCCGGTGCGGTCGCGCCACTGCAGGCGCACCTTCACGGGTCCCGTGATGTTCTGGCCGAGGCCGATGTGCACGTCGGTGGTGCGGCGGCCGGAGTGACCGCTGCTGCCGTCGACCCGGCTGATGAACGTCCGGCCGTCGGGGGTCATGACGCAGACCTGCGCACCGGTCACCGGCGAGCCGGCCGCGGGCAGCGCGCCGTCGGCGGGCTTCTCGTCGCGGGTCAGGCGCAGCCCGAGGTACGCGCCCTGCGACGGGCTCTGGTTGTGGTAGAAGATCGGCGCGTCCCACTGGCGGGCGACGGCGAAGTCCAGGCGGCCGTCGCCGTCGGCGTCGCCGGTCGCGATGCCGCGGGTCGGCACCGGCACGGCGAGACCGAGCTTCGGGGCGAGGTCGATGTAGCGGCCCTCGGGGCCCTTGGCGAAGAAGTGCAGCGTCTGGTTGCCCGCGATGTCGTCCCCGGCGGTGGCGTTCGGCCACCAGGTGGGGTTCTGCAGCATCTGGTCGTTGGCCGTGGCCAGCTCCTGGAGCTGCGGCCAGCGGTCGATCTGACCCTTGACGAAGCCGGTCGCCTGGGCGATGGCCGGCTCACCGCTGTTGTTGAAGTCCTCGATCTTGACGTCCCAGCCCCAGCCGGACCACGCGGTCTGCGCGGGCGCGCTCTCGTCGCGGTACGGCGCCACGCCCTCGCGGAACTTCTCGCGCAGCTCGCTCTGGTTCTTCACGTCGGCGACGAACTGGAAGTTGCTCTCCTCGATGCCCCAGGAGGTGGTGATGTTGCTGACGAACATGTCGTAGATGCCGTCGTGGTTGAGGTCGCCGAAGTCGACGCCCATGCCCTTGAAGGAGTCGTGGCCCACGCTCTTCGACTTGGGGACGAAGGCCGAGCGGACGCCCTCGACCAGGGAGAACTTGAACTGTCCCGGGGTGGAGCGGTTGTACAGCATCCGGTCGGGGCCGAAGTCGTTGGCCAGGTACAGCTCGGGCAGCAGGTCGCCGTCGAGGTCGTTGGCGGCCGCGCCGAGCTCCCAGCCCCTCGACACCTCCTCGGGCAGCACGTCGTCGAACTTCTGGTAGGTCGCCGCCGGCTTGTCGCCGCTCTTGGCCCCGGTCCAGCGGAAGAAGTAGTTCTCGCCGCCGTTGTGGCCGTTCGACATGGAGTGGTTCATGTGCACGCCGCCGGAGACGGTGGGGTCGAGCACCGGTCCATCGGCGAAGTAGTTGCCGATGAAGATGTCGTCGTGCCCGTCGCCGTCGAAGTCGGCCACGGTCGCGGCGTTGCTGTTCCACTGCGGGCCGGTGTACTCGCCGTTGGTGACGTTCACGCCCTGCACCAGCTCGACCGGCTTGTACGTCTCGGCCGACAGCCCCTTCGCGCCCGTCTTGGCGAGGTAGAGGATGGGCGTGCGGCCCCACATGTAGACGAGCAGGTCGAGCCGGCCGTCCTCGTTGTAGTCGCCGGGGACGCAGCCCATCGGCGCCATGTGGTCGTTGACCGGCAGCGGGGCCGGGTTCAGCGCGAACGGGGCGTACCGCTCCGACTTGGCGCCCGGCGTCGGCGTGACCACGACCTGGTCGATGCGGGTGTCGACGAGGCACAGGTCGTTGGACAGCCCGTCGCCGTCGAGGTCGTTCATCGCGATCGCCGCCCCGACCGAGGAGATCCAGGCGTCGATGTGCGTGTAGTCCTTGTTGACCTTGCGGATCGACTGCTGGGTGTAGCCGCTCGGCAGGGACACCGACAGCGGTTCGAAGGCGTACTTGCTCGCCGTCTCCGCCGTCTGCGCGGCCGAGTACGAGGGCAGACGGGCGATCAGGAAGGCGGTCGCGACCAGCACGAGCGCCACGATCCCCGCCAGCTGCCTGCGCAGCCAGCCAAGTGTCGCGGTCACTGGATAACACCTCCAAGGGAGACGAATTCGTTGGCGATGCACTGACGCCACAGCTCGTAGGCGGGCGGGTCGCCGTCGCGCAGCGGCTGCGGCGGGCGGACCGTCTGGGTGACCTCGGCGGCCCGGTCCTCGGGCAGGCCGCAGAGGATCTCGGTGGCCAGGCGGGTGTGCGGCACGACCAGACCGGCCCGCACCCGCGCCTCGGCGGCGAAGGCGGCGCCCTGGGCGAGGAGCGGGCGGTGCTCGCCCGCCCGGTCGCGCAGCGTCAGCAGCTCCTCCTCGGCCGCGCCGCCGGCGTAGGTGGCGGCCAGGCCGGCGCCCGCGTACATGTCGGCGTGCCGCGACGGGTCGAACCGGTCGATCAGGTCCGCGCACCGCTCCGCGTCGGTCCCGGCGACGAACCAGATCGCGCGGCCGATGCCCTGGTCGATCGCACGGTTGGCGTACGGCCGCGTCGCGTCCGCCGGCCAGGGGAAGGCCGGGTCGCGGTACTGGCCGTGGACGTACTGATCGGTGCGGAAGTAGGCCTGGTGGAAGCCGTAGCCGTCCAGCGCCAGCCAGCGCAGCACCGGGTCGAGCGACTCGGCCTTCGGCCACAGGAACCGCGGCAGGCGGGCCATCGCCCAGCCGATGCCGACGTAGACCATGTAGATGTGCCGGCCGCCGCGCCCGGCGAGGAACTCCTCGATCCGCCCGCCGCCGAACGGCGTCGCGTCGAGGATGGCGAAGGCCATGCCGGCGCCCTCGTAGGCGAAGCCACGGAAGCGGGTGGGCACCTGCTCCAGGCGGGCCTCCGCCTCCTCGACCGTGCACGCCTCCATCGCGTACGCGTAACCCTTGAGGAAGGTCTCACCGACTGTCTCGAGCAGGTCCCGGGACTCCGCGCTCTTCACGTGGAAACCCCGCGTGGCGAGCTTCGTCTCCGAGACGTTCGGAGTCATGATCCGGCGCCTCAGTGACCGCAGAAAACTCGTCAATTGCCTCTACCGCCCTCCGGACTATCCCTTAAGTACGGACAATCATGAAGTTATTCACGCATATCGCTTCGAGCCGGGCCACTTCAAAAGTGCCCGTTTCTCCGGCATTTCCGGGCACGCCGAAAGAATCGCTCACGAGTGATTTCGTTCTCGCACACGCGAGAATCGGGCAGGTATTCGCGCGGCCGGTCGCGCGCGGAACCGCGGGCCGCGACTCCGCCCCGCCGGCCGCGGCTCAGCAGGCTCAGGCCACCGGGCTCAGGCCACCGGGCTCAGCTCAGCGGGCTCAGCCCACGAGGCGGCCGGCGAAGTGCGCGCGCACCCGGCCCCGCCACAGCTCGTAGGCCGGCACCGCGCCGGACGCGTCCGGGGCGACCTCGCTGTCGTCGGCGAGCGCGACCGCGTCCCGTACGGACAGTCCCGCGAGGGCGGCGGTGGCGACCTCGGTGTGCTCCGGCACGAATCCGGCGTAGCCGCGCGCCTTGGCCGCGAACACCGATCCCTGGGCCACCTCGGGACCGTGCCCGCCCGCCTCCCCGAGCAGCACGGCCAGCGCGTCCGCGTCGCAGCCGCCGGCGAACGTGGCGGCCAGCCCCACCCCGCTCCACAGGTCCGCCTGCCGGTGGCTCGCGAAACGGCTCACGGCGGTGGCGACGTCGCGCACCCGGGCGCCGTGGATGAACCACAGCGCCCGCCCGATGCCCTGGTCGACGGCCCGCAGGAAGTAGCCGGGCGAGCCCTCCCAGGAGTAGGGCGCGGGCACCCGCTGCTCGTCCACCCAGCGGCGGGTGTCGAAGTAGGCGCGGTCGAAGCCGTAGCCGTCCACCGCCAGCCAGCTCATCGTCGGGTAGTACGGCGAGCCGCCGAGGTCCGGCATGACCTTGCGCCACAGGACGCGGGGCAGCCGGGCCATGGCGAAGCCGATGCCGATGTAGGTGAGGAAGATGTGCGGCTGCCCGGGCCCGAGCAGCAGGTCGCGGGTGCGGTGGCCGCGCCCGCCGCCCATGGCGTCGAGCACCGTGCACGCCATCGTCGCGCCCTCGTAGGCGAAGCCGCGCAGCTCCGGCTCGACCATGCTCAGCCTGCGCTCGAGCTCCCACTGGTCACGGGTGTCGATCCCCCATTCGAACCCGCAGACGACGGACTGCGGGATCCGCTCCAGCCGCTGCGTGACCGCGGAGGGGGAACCCGGAAATCCCCGCGCGGCGAAGGTCACATCGAACAGGGACGGGGCCAGAAAAAGCCTGCGGAGCGAACCGGACAACGTCGACATGCCACACCTCTCACTAGTGGCGCCTCCCGGCGGACCGGACTTTTATCAGCATGCGTCCGCGGAACAATTCCGGCTTTTCGCAAAGTGCGCGATCGATCGGACATCCGGCGCTTCCTCAGGCATTCCGCTGCCAGCGCACATTCGGAGAAGACCCCGCGCCACGGGCGGCCGGCCGGGGGCGCGGCACGGGCCAGGAGAGGGCCGTCCACGGCGACGGCCGGGGAGCGGACCACGGCGCGGACCACGGCGCGGACCACGGTGAGGCGGGTTCCGGCCCGGGCTCCGGTTCCTCGTCCCCGGCCCTGGCGGCGACGGCGGCGATCACCGCGACGACCGCCGCCAGTTCCTCGGGTGTCGGGTCACCGCGTACGACGATCAGGCCTGTCTCGTCCGGCACGCTCTCGGCCACGCTGTCCTCCACGTCCGCCTCCCGTCTCGACGGTCACATCCGGCGGCGGCGGCGGGCAACTTCCTGGATGCCCGCCGGGGGTTAGATCGCGGCTCAGATCGCGGCCTGGTCGTCGAACTCCAGCACGAGCGGCAGATCGGCCCGGCGCGTGATGCCGAGCTTGCGATAGGTCCGGGTGAGGTGCTGCTCGACGGTGCTGACCGTGATGTAGAGCCTGGTCGCGATCTCGCGGTTGGTGTAACCGGCCGCGGCCAGGGACGCGACCCTCCGCTCGGCGTCGCTCAGCGCGCCGACCGGCTCGGCGGCCGGCGGGCGGGGCGCGACCTCCGCGTCGCCCGCCGGGGACGGCGCCGCGTCCGGCGCCGGGGCGCCGCACTCCGCCGCCACGGCCCGCACCCGCGCGGAGACGGTCCTGGCCCGGCGGTACTCACCGAGCGCCTCGTAGGTCTCCACCAGGTCGGCCAGCGCGCGGCCCAGCTCGTACGCGTCGCCCGCGGCCTGCAGGCATCCCGTCGCCTGGCGCAGCAGTGGCGGGCGGGCCGCCGGGGCGAGCGTGGCGGCCAGCACCCGGAGGGCGACTCCCCTGCCCCGCGGGTCGTCCGGCACGCCGCCGTCCAGCTGGGCCCGGGCGAGCTCGCCCGCCTCCTCCACCTGGCCCATGCGCAGGCACGCCTCGGCGGCCTCGGCCCGCCAGGGAATCAGCCCCGGGGTGTCCAGGTTCCACTCCCGCATCAGGTCGCCGCAGCGCTGGAAGTCGCGCAGCGCGAGCGCCGGGTAGCCGGTCGCCAGGCTGTGGCGGCCCCGCGCGTGCAGGTAGTGCAGGCCGTACCGGGTCTGGAACATCGCATCGGGGACGGGCACGTCCAGAGCCTCGCGCACCGCTTCGTACCTGCCCATCGCGGTCAGGGCCAGGATGAGGACGCCCAGCGGCCCGCCGACCGCGACGCCCCAGCCGCTCACCGGAATGATCTTCAGCGCGGAGCGCGCGTGCCGCTCGGCGGCCGGCATGTCCCCGCGGCGTACGGCTATCTCGGCCCGGATGGCCGCGAGCCTGGCCCTCCTGCTGGGCGCCTGCCGCGCCGTCGCCTCGGCGGCGAACAGGTCGCACCACGGGACCGCCCGGTCGGAGCGTCCGGCGTAGACCAGCGTCAGCAGCGAGTTCTCGATCGTGTCCAGCGACATCTCCTCGAGGCCGGAGCCCTCGAGGATGCGCTCCACGGCGTCGGCGTGCTCCTCGCGCGGTCCCTGCGCGAGCACCTCCGCGAGGGCGAGCGCCGACTCCAGCCGCCGGCTCGCCGAGACCGAGACGATGCCCGCCAGCCCCGCCTCCCCCGGGGCCTCCCGCAGCCCGGCCAGGAAGGGGGGATAGGCCGCGCGCAGCCACAGCCGCGCCACCAGGAGCTCGGCGAGCGTCTCCGGGTCGGCGGACCCGCCCAGCTCGTGCACCTGATCGAGCACGTCGCGCGCGTCGTCCACGCGGCCGTGCCACAGCAGGGCCCGGGCCAGCACGACGGCGTCGCTCCCCCGCAGGCTGCCCCGGTGCATCGCCTCGGCGAGCTGCGCGAGGCGCCCGGCGGGCGCGGCCGGGTTGATCCGCCACTCCGCGCGCACGAGCAACGTCATGATCTTGGCGCGCCGCGTCTCGTCGGCGCACACCTGCGACGCGAGCCGCAGGTAACCGACCGCGGTGTCCACCTGCCCCGCCCGCAGGGCGCTCCTGGCCGCCTCCTGCAGCACGTCGACGCCCCACGGCGCGTCGACCCGCCCCGCCTCAAGCAGGTGCCGCGCGACCACGCCCGGGGAGGCGCCGGCGCCGTAGGACAGCTCCGCCGCGCGCCGGTGCAGCTCCGCCCGCTCCTCGGCGTCCATCGCGGCCACCACCGCCTGCCGCGCGGCCTCGTGCCGGAACGTGCCGAGCGAGGTCAGCCCGGTGGCGGTCAGGGCGTGCAGGTCCCTGCTCACGTCCGTCGCCGGGATGCCGAGCAGCCGGTCCAGGGAGCCGGGATCGCCGAGCACCGCCAGCCCGCGGGCCACCCGGGCGGTGCGGGGATCCCCACGGTCCAGGCAGGCCAGCACGGCCCTGCCGTACTGCTCGCCGGCCACCACCGCGGCCGGCGGCTGCTGCTGCGCCGAACGGGCGAGCTCCGCGTAGTCCTCGGCCAGCGCGGTGACCAGGAGGGGGTTGCCGCCGCTGTGCGCGTACCACTCGTCGGCGAGCCGCTCCGCGGGCTCCCGGCCCACCTGGCGGGCCACCATCGCGACCACCCCGGACCGGGACAGCCGGGTGAGCTTGACACGGCGGCAGTGCGGCTGACGCAGCAGTTCGGTCTGGAAGTACGTGTCGGTGTGCCGCGCCTGGTCCGAATGGCCGAACACGGCCACGATCCGGGCGAGCCGCAGCCGGCGCGCCAGATAGGCGAGGCAGAGCAGGGAGGCGGCGTCGGCGTGGTGGACGTCGTCGACGACGAGCACCAGAGGGCATCGCTCGGACAGCTCGAGCAGGACGCCGCAGAGGGCGGAGACGAGCTGGGCGTCCAGCCGCGGGCGGCCGTCCACGTCGCCGGCCTTGACCGCGCGCACGCCCTCGTCCAGCAGGGACAGTGCCCGCTCCCGCTCCTGCGGCATCAAGGGCGCGTCCTCGACCAGCTGGCGCAGCACACCCAGCGGCATGTCCCGCTCCAGCGGCGAGCCCGTCGCGCTGACGGCCAGCGCGCCCAGCTCGATGGCCTGCTCCGCGAACGTGTGCAGCAGCATGCTCTTGCCGGTCGCCACGGCGCCGTCGACCAGGGCGACCCTGCCCCTGCCCATGACCGCGCCGGCGAGGAGGGCCTCGAGCAGCGCCAGTTCCGCTTCGCGTTCGACCATGGTCATCGCCGTCTCCCCGCCTTCCATCGGTCACCGTCCGATCGTCACCCGCCGGGTCCGCCCGGCGTCGTGGCGCCAGTGGCGCCGTCCCGTTACCTCGCCGTCGCCCCATGCGGGCGGCCGGTGCCGCGAAGCCCGGCCGGCGGCGGAGCGCACCGCGGCGAGTGCGGCCTTCACGACGTCCCCATCGATCCCGGCCCCCCAGTGGCAGGCGCCGTCCGTCCGGTACTCGGCGTACACGGCGGCGTCGCCCCGGCCCGCCGCGCCCGCGCCGCCCGCCGGGCGGACGTGGTGGACGGCACTCACCCGCAGGCCGTGGCGGGCGAGCGCCGCGCGCACCGCCGGGACCGCGTCCGTCCCCGCCGGACCGGTACGCGACCACCCGGCGGCGATGTGCAGGGTGACCGTCCCGCGTGCCTCCACGGCCGGCGGCATCGGCCCTCCGGGCCGCATGTACTCGCGCTCGAAGACCTCCAGGAGCCGCTCGGGCGTCAGCTCCCCGCCGTCCGCGTCCGCCAGCGCCTGCACCCGGCGGGCGAAGTCGGCCCGCAGGCCGCGCGGAAGATCGAGCCCGTGCCGCGCGCTCATGACGTAGGCCAGGCCGCCCTTGCCCGACTGGCTGTTGATCCGCACCACGGCCTCGTACGTCCGGCCCACCTCCTGCGGGTCCAGCGGCAGGTAGGGCACCTGCCACTTCAGGTCGTCCGTGCCGGTCCCGGCGTGGGCGGCCTCCCGCTCCAGGGCGTCGAAGCCCTTCTTGATGGCGTCCTGGTGGGACCCGGAGAACGCGGTGTAGACGAGGGACCCGCCGTAGGGGTGCCGTGGATGGACCGGCACTCCCGTGCAGTGCTCGACCGTGCGGCGCACGCGGTCGAGGTCGG
The DNA here is from genome assembly GCF_039649665.1 of Microbispora sp. ZYX-F-249. Lineage (NCBI taxonomy): Bacteria > Bacillati > Actinomycetota > Actinomycetes > Streptosporangiales > Streptosporangiaceae > Microbispora > Microbispora maris. The sequence continues at coordinate 20,035 of NZ_JBDJAW010000017.1, forward strand.
AGAAGTCGACGCCGGGGTCCACTCCCTGCGTGGCGAGGTTGAGTCCCAGCGTGACCAGGCACACGTTGCCCGCCCGCTCCCCGTTGCCGAACAGGCAGCCCTCGACCCGGTCGGCGCCCGCCATGACGGCCAGCTCCGCCGTGGCGACGCCGGTTCCCCGGTCGTTGTGCGGGTGCACCGAGAGGCACACGTGCTCGCGCCGGGAGAGGTTGCGGTGCATCCACTCGATCTGGTCGGCGAAGACGTTCGGCGTCGCGCGCTCGACGGTCGTGGGGAAGTTCAGGATGATCTCGCGGCCGGCCTCCGGCTGCCAGACGTCCATGACCGCCTCGCAGACCTCCAGCGCGAATTCCGGCTCGGTGTCGTTGAAGTGCTCGGGCGAGAACTGGTAGCCGAGGTCGCAACCGTCCAGCGTCCGCTCGGCGTACTTCATCACGAGCCGCGTTCCCCGGACCGCGAGGTCCTTGCACTCGTCGCGGCTCATCCCGAACACCAGGCCGCGGAACAGCGGCGAGGTCGCGGCGTAGAGGTGGACGGTGGCGCGCGGCGCGCCCTCCAGGCTCGCGACCGTGCGCTCGATCAGCTCGTCCCTGGCCTGCGTGAGAACGGAGATCCGTACGTCGCCGGGAATCAGGTCGCGCTCGACGAGCATCCGGACGAAGTCGTAGTCGTCCTTGCTGGCCGCGGGGAAGCCGACCTCGATCTCCTTGTAGCCCATGTCCACCAGGAGGTCGAACATCATGAGCTTCCGGGCGGGCGTCATCGGCTCGGCCAGCGACTGGTTGCCGTCGCGGAGGTCGGTGGACAGCCAGCGCGGCGCCGCCTCGACGACCGCGTCCGGCCACGCGCGCCCGTCGAGAGGAACCCGCGCGGATCCGCTGTAGCGTCTGATCTTCACAGTCGATTCCTTTTCTGCGGGCGAATACGCCTCAGCTGTGCGAGCCGAAATAGACGGAGTACGAAAACGGCGAGAGCAGAACCCGCACCTGGTAGGTGTCGGCATCGTCGTGCATCCGGAACATGGCCGAGATCTCGGGGTACGCGGCGGTGAGACCCAGTCCGACGAAGTAGGGGTCGGTCTCGAACACGATTCGGTGCAATCCGCGCTCGAATCGGTGAGCGCGCCATTCGGCGATTCGCCCCTCGTGGTCGGTCTCCGCTTTGACCTCCGTCAGCCAGAGGCCGTTCTCGATGCGTTCGAGCCGCACCCGAACACCCGCGGCCGGCCGGCCGTATGTGCCGTCCAGCACGTGCAGAGCAACGTTCATCTCTTCGCCACACAATCCCGGGCCCTTGCCGGCCCGGCGTCACGCCGTCGTCTTGTCGGTCCTGGTCGGCCCGGACACCGCCGGCCTCACGCAGGCGCCGCCCGGGCTGTTCCACAGATTGCCGCGCCCCGCTATCGGCCCGGCATCGCCCGGTTATCGCCTCGGCATCCGGCGCGGCGGCCGTCTCGCGCCGGACGGGCGGCGGCGTACGGCGAGCGGCCCGCCCGCCGTCCCCCACGGCCGCCGCGAAACCCGGCTTCCACCGCTTCCACCTGCGCTGATGGCTGCCTGACAGCACGGCGATAAGGCCCGGATGGCGTGGTCGATGAACGTCGATCCCGTCAGCCGATCGGCGCAACGAGCGCCGCGACAGGTGGAGGTAACCAGTGGCCGCCAGGACCAGCATCGTCAAGCGACTCGCCGTCTCCGTCTTCATCTCGCTCACGGCCGCGGCGTCCGTAGGCGTGGTCGCCTCGGCGGTGTCGGCGGCCCCGGCCCACGCGAGCGGCGGCGTGACGCCGGCCTCGACTCCCACCCCCACCCCGACCACCACCCACGTGAACCCCTGGGACTGATTCAAGCCGCCGGCGGGACCGGCGATGGAGGGCCCGGAGCGGCCGGAGATCCACGGATCTCCGGCCGCTCCGGCCTTGTTAATGCCGTCTGTCGCCCCCCGGAATTAACCCACCGGACGAACATTCGCCTAGCCACGGACCGCCATGCGCTGTACGATCCCTGACACCAATACCGATACAGGACGGGCGGTCGACTATGCGTCGGAATAGGTGCGGCGTCGCCTGACTCCCGGTCGGACCGGGCGTTGGCACCCCCCCATTGACAGGCTTTCCGTAAACTGCTGAAGCACGCGAGCGACCCATCGAGGTCCTCCATTCATCACTTTGCACAGCGTGAGCAGTTACATCCTCGCTGTACACGGCGTGAGCAGTTTTCAAAGGAGACGTAGGTGGAATTTCGCCTACTGGGAGCGCTCGAAGTCACCGCGGACGGGCAACGTCTTGACCTCGGAGGCGTGCGGCAACACACGGTTCTGGCCGTCCTGCTGTTGGAGGCCAACCGGCCGGTGCCGGTGCACCGTCTCATGGAGGCCATCTACGGGGACGACCCCCCGGCCACCTCGCGCGCCCAGGTGCAGATCTGCATCTCGGCACTACGGCGCCTGTTCGGCGCCTACGGCGGCGAGCAGATGATCGTGACCCGGTCGCAGGGGTACGCCTTCCGGATCGACAGCGAGCGGATCGACACCCACCACTTCGAGAGCCTGGTGCTGAAGGCCCGGCAGGCCCGTGACAACCGGGGGCTGGAGGAGGCCGTCCGGCATTACCGCGACGCGCTCGCGCTCTGGCGGGGACCCGCCCTCGAGGGCATCGAGAGCAGGATCGTGCAGTCCGCCGCGAGCTGGCTCGACGAGGAGCGGCTGGCGGCGAACGAGGACTGCGTGCAGCTCGAACTGGATCTCGGCAGGCACCACGAAGTGGTGAGCGAGCTGCGCAGGCTCGTGGAGGAGCACCCGCTCCGCGAGCGGCTCCTCGGTCAGCTCATGACGGCGCTGTACCGCTCGGGCCGGCAGGCGGAGGCCCTGCAGGTGTACCGCGACGCCCGGCGCATGATGATCGACGAGCTGGGGATCGAGCCGAACGAACGGCTGCAGCAGCTCGAACACGCGATACTCACCGCCGACGAGAGCCTGGACCCGCCTTCACGCGAGACGGTACGCGTCGCCGCCGAGCCTCCCCCGCCGCCCGCTCCGGTCGCCGTTCCCGGCATGCTTCCCGCCGGGATCGCCGATTTCATCGGCCGCCACGGGCAGGTGGAGGAGATCCGGCAGCGGCTGACGAGGGTCTCCGACGGCGCCGCCCGCTTCGCCGTGCCGATCGTCGCCATCGCCGGAAGGGCGGGCATCGGCAAGACCACCATCGCGGTCCACGCGGCGCACAGCGTCGCCGACGCCTTCCCCGACGGGCAGCTGTTCGCCGACATGCACGGCGGCATCTCCCGTCCGGTCAGCCCGATGCAGGTACTCGAACGCTTCCTGCGCGCGCTCGGCGTGCCCGGCAACTCGCTGCCCGACGGCCTGGAGGAGCGGGCGGAGACGTACCGCACGCTCCTGGCGGACCGGAAGATGCTGATCGTGCTCGACGACGTGAGCAACGAGAGCCAGGTCCTGCCGCTGCTGCCCGGCAACCCCGCCTCCGGGGTCATCGTCACCAGCCGCAGCCGCCTCGTGGGACTCGCCGGGGCGATGCACGTCGACGTCGACCTGTTCGACACCACCCAGTCGGTGGACCTGCTCTCCCAGGTCGCGGGGCAGGAGCGGGTGGAATCGGAGAAGAGCTCCGCGGAGGTGCTCGCCGAGCTGTGCGGCCACCTGCCCCTGGCGCTGCGCATCGCCGGCGCCCGCCTCGCGGCCCGCCCGCACTGGAGCGTCGACCAGCTGGTGGAGCGGCTGCGGGACGAGACGCGCAGGCTCGACGAGCTGATGCACGGTGAGATGGGCATTCGCGCCAGCATCTCGCTCACCTACGAGGGCATCAGCGAGGAGGCGCGGCGGCTGCTGCGGCGGCTGGCGATCCTCGACTCCCACATCTTCTCCGTCTGGACCGGCGCCGCCCTGCTGGACCGGCCGCTCGTCGAAGCCCAGGACCTGCTCGACGACCTCGCCGACGCCCACCTCGTCGAGGTGACCAGCGGCCGCGGCCCGCACACCCAGTACCGGATCCACGACCTGATCAGGGTGTTCGCGCGCGAGCGGCTGGCCGCCGAAGAGCCGGTCGCGGAGCGCAAGGCCGCGCTGTCCCGGGTGCTCGGGTCGCTGCTCGCCCTCATCGGCGCGGCGAGGATCCGCGAGTTCGGCGCCGACGTGCTCGCCCGGGACGAGATCACGATCCCCCGGCCGCTGCCGGAGAAGCTGATCGACCAGCTCGTCGCGGAGCCGATGACGTGGTTCGAGCGCGAGCGCTACCTGCTCGTCTGCGGCATCAGGCAGGCCGCTCAGGCCGGCTTCGCGGAGCTGTGCTGGCGGCTGGCGGCCAACGCCGCGATGTTCTTCGAGTCGCGGGTCTACCTGGACGACTGGCGCGAGACCCACGAGGTCGCGCTGGAGGCGGCCCGGCAGGCCGGGGACCGGCGCGGTCAGGCCGAGATGCTCTACACCATCGGCTCGCTGTCCTTCAGCGAGCAGCGGTTCGACGAGGCGCGGCACGAGCTGGAGGCAGCGGTCAGGCTGTTCCAGGAGGTCGGCGACGACCACCGGATCGCCCTGGCGATCCGGAGCATCGCCGTGCTGGAGCGTATCAACGGCAGGTTCGCCGAGGCGGTGGCCAACTACGAGAAGGCCCTCGAGGTGTTCCACAGCGCCGGGGACCACGTCTCGGCGGCCCACACCCTGCACAGCCTCGCCCAGCTCCGGCTCGACTGCGACGACCCCGACGGCGCGAAGACGCTGCTCGCCGAGGCGCTGACGCGCAGCAAGTCCGGGGGCGACCGCCGGGTGACCGCGCAGGTCCTGCACCGGATGGGCCAGGCGCACCTGCAGGCGGGCGAGTTCGGCCTGTCGGCCGGCGCCTTCGAGGAGGCGCTGACGGTCGTGCGGGCCATCGGTGACTCCATCGGGGAGGCGCTGGCCCTGCACGGTCTCGGCATCGCCCGGCTGCGCCAGGGCAAGGTCGTCGAGGCCGAGGAGACGCTGCGCACCGCGCTGCAGCTCGCGACGGACTCCCGTCATCGGCTGGCGGAGGCCCGGGTGCTGGCCGGACTGGGCGAGCTGCACAACGCCCTCGGCGAACCGGACCAGGCCGCGGCGCACCTGCGCAGGGCCGCCTCTCTGTTCCGCGGCATGCAGATGCCGTTGTACGAGGCGCAGACCCTGATCATGCTGAGCGAGGCGCTGTACGCGACGGGGTACTACGGCGAGGCCGACGACGCGATGGCCCGCACGCTCGATCTCGCCGACCGGATCGACGCGCGCGCCGGGCAGCACGTACGCGAGCAGCTGTTCCGGACCCAGAACGCCCGGCCGGGCCTGCGGGGCGGCCTGCGCGTGGTCGACGGACTCGGCCGCTGACCGCCTGCTGACGCGCGGCGGTTCCGACCGCGGACGTCAGACGCGGGCGCGGGCGCGGCTCCCCCCCGCGGCTGCGGTCAAGAAGCGCGCGAGCACGGGCGCGAGTGCCGCCGCGCGGACGTCGGCGCCGTCGTGCCGGCCGTCCGCGGCGCCGGGGTCCGGACCGTCCAGCAGGCACAGCCGCGCGGACGGCAGGATCTCCACCAGCGCCCGGGCCGCCCCGCGCAGGAACGCCGGGCCGTACGCCCGGCAGGCGACGAGCGCGGGCGCCGTGACACCGGCCCACCGGCGGGCCGGCAGCGGCAGGCCGGACATGGTCGCGCCCATGACGGCGCCGTCGTAGACGAGGGTGTGCGCGGCGGCCTCGAACGCGCTCCACTGCGGGAGGCGCCGACTCAGCGCGACGCACTCCGCCGAGGCGCCCGCCGCGCGCCGCAGGTAGAACTCGACCGCGTCCCCCCGTCTGCCCGCCGCCAGCAGTTCGGCGAGCCGGGGAAGGTAGTCCCCCGGCAGCGGGGGACGGCTGCCGTCGACGACGAACGGCGGTTCGACCAGCGTCAGCCCCGTGACGCCGGGCAGATGGCGGGCGGCTTCGAGGGCGAGGACGGCACCGGAGGACAGACCGCACAGCGACGCCACCCCGCCCGCCTCCGCGACGAGGGCCTCGATGTCCTCCACCTCGCGGGCCACCGCGTAGGGGGCCGTGTCCCCGCTGGCGCCGCGCCCGCGCCGGTCATAGCGGACCACCGTCAGGCTCGGCGCCAGGAGCGCGGACAGGCGCTCCGCCAGTGGGTCGCACGACCGGTGGCGGAGCGCGCCGCCGACGATGACGACCGGCGGCCCCCCGCCCGTGCGCTCGAAGGCGATGGGGGTTCCGTCGGCGGAGGTGACGATGCTCATCGGAGGCCCCGGCGCGGGTCAGCGTCCGGCGGGGCCGGCCGGGGGGATGTTGAGGTTGAGGCGGAAGAAATTGTCGGGGTCGTAGACCCGCTTCACCTCCCGCAGGCGCCGGTGGTCCTGCGGCGTGTAGGCGGTCTCGGTCCTGGCGGGGTCGCGCAGGAAGTTCAGGAACGACCGCCCGGTGGCGTACGGGCGCAGCGCCTGGCCGGCCTCCTCGGTGTACGCGTCGAGGATCACCGACAGCGACGCGCTGCGATGGCCCACCGGCCCGGCGTCCGGTCCCGGCGCGGCGATGGCGCCGCCCCAGTGGCGGATCTCCACGGTGGTGACCGGCGATCCGGGGCCGGCCGCCCGCACCAGCGCCTCGATCACCGGATCGGGCAGCGTGTCGAACAACTCGACGTGCACGGGGGCGGTGCCGCCCATGTCGGCCTGCGCGAACGGCGTCGACCGCATGCCGTCCAGCAGCACCGGGCCCGCGGCCTCCCACAGGGGCCGCAGCAGCGTGCGGGCCTCCTCCGCCTCGCCCGCGTACATCGCCTGGATGCCGATCACCTGTCTGCCGCGCAGGTCCACGGGCAGGCCGGGCTCGTCCGGCATCCGGGTGAGCAGGATCGCCGTGCTCAGCTCGGCGGGCGCGTAGTCCGTTATCCAGTCCCGGTACAGCGCGAGCGTCTCGGCGGCCCGGTCGGCGGCGAAGAAGACGGTTCCCGCCTGCACACGGGAGACGGGGTAAAGCTGGAACTCCAGCGAGGTCACGACGCCGAAGTTCCCGCCGCCGCCGCGTAGCGCCCAGAACAGGTCCGCGTGCCGGTCGGCGCTCGCCGTGGCGATCCTGCCCTCCGCCGTCACCACCTCGGCACGGAGCACGCTGTCGGCGGCGAAGCCGTACTTGCGGGCGAGCCAGCCGAGCCCGCCGCCCAGGGTGTAGCCGGTCACCCCGACCGACGGCACCGGGCCGGCCAGCGGCGCCAGGCCGAACCGCGCGGCCTCGGCGAGCACCTGCCCCCACTGGGCTCCGGGGGCGACCCGGGCGGTCCGCGTGGCCGGGTCCACCGCCACCGACGCCATGCCGCCGGTCCTGAGCAGGAGACCGCCGTCGCACGCGACCTGCGTGCCGTGGCCGGTCGCCTGGACCGCGAAGGGCAGGTCGTGCTCGCGGGCGGTGACGATCGCGGCCCGCACGTCCTCCGGTCCCGTCGCCTCGGCGATCAGCGCCGGCCTCGGATCGATGTCCGAGTACGGCGCCTCCCGCAGCGCGTCGTACCCGGCTTCGTCCGGCAGGAGCACCGCGCCGCCGAACTCTCGGCGCAGGCGGCGCGCCGCCGCCTCGCCGCCGGGCGCGGCGTCCCGTGCCTCGTACGGCTGCCGCCGGACCTGCTGGCTCATCTGAACAACCTTCCCTCGTTCCCGTGTCCACGGCGATCGGGCCGTCGGCCGCCGCCCTGCTCCTGGCTCCGATTCAGGCTCGCGCGGGCGAGCCTCAGGGGCATCCGTGGTCACCACGGATTCACCACGCAAGGTCCACGGAGCCGCCGCGTATGGGCGAAGATGTTGCGGTGACGTGGACGGGTCGGGGCGAGGTGTCCGCACGTGAGGCCGAGGTGCTCGAGGCGCTCGCCGCACGGATGTCGAACGCTCAGATCGCGCACCGGCTGCACATCTCGGTGCGCACGGTGGAAAGCCACGTGTCGTCGTTGCTCCGCAAGTACGGCGTCGCCGACCGGCGTGCGCTCGCGGCGCTCGCGGAGCGGGCCGGTTCCGCCGAGCGGCCGCCGGACGGACGGCTGACCGGCCTGCCCGCGGCCCGGACGTCGTTCGTCGGACGCGAGCGGGAGCGCGAGTCGGTGCTCGCGGCGTTCGAGACCTCGCGCCTGGTGACCCTGCTCGGTCCCGGCGGGGTCGGCAAGACCCGGCTGGCGGCGGTGACGGCCGAGGCCGCGGCCGCGTCGTTCCCCTCGGGCGGCGCGTTCGTGGACCTGGTGCCGGTGAGCGGAGGCTTCGTCGCCCAGGCCGTGGCCACCGCACTGGACGTCACCGAGCGTCCCCGGCAGCCGCTGGACGACGCCCTGGCCGAGCGCATCGGCCGGGGCCGGTCACTGCTGGTGCTCGACAACTGTGAGCACCTTCTCGACGAAGTCGCCGGCTTCGTCGAGCGGGTGCTCGACCTGTGCCCGGGAACCCGGATCCTCGTGACGAGCCGGGCCCGGCTCGGGGTGCCCGGCGAGCGCACGATCCCGGTCACCCCGCTGCCGGCGGCGCCCGAGGCCGAGCGGCTCTTCCTCGAGCGCGCCGTCGCGGCCGATCCCGATTTCAGCGCCGACCCCGCCCTGGTCGCCGAGTTGTGCGCCCGGCTCGACGGCATGCCCCTGGCCATCGAACTCGCCGCCGCGCGCAGCGCGTCACTGGGCGCGGACGGCCTGCTGGCGGCGCTGGACGACGTGCTGCGGCTGCTCGTCGGCGGGCGCGGTTCCGACGAGAGGCACCGCTCGCTGCGCACGGTCATCGGCTGGAGCCACGACCTGCTCGGCGACGACGAGCGGGCGCTCTTCCGGCGGCTCGCCGTGTTCGCGGGCGGCTTCGACCTGGACGCCGCCGTCGCCGTGACCCCCGGAGGCGACCGGAGTTCGGTCGCCGACGTGCTGGGCCGGCTGGTCGACAAGAGCCTCGTCGTCCACCGCAGGGGCCGGCCGAGCCGATGGCGGCTGCTGCAGACCGTACGGGCCTTCGCCGCCGACCGGCTCGTCGACAGCGGCGAGGAGGCGGAGATCCGCGGACGGCATCTGGACTGGGCCGCCGCGGCCGCCACGGCCCTGGAGAGCCGGCTGGCCGGCGAGTGGCAGGGCGGCGGATGGCGCGACGACTTCGACGCCGTCGCCGACGACCTGCGCGCGGCGCTCTCGGCCGCCCCTCCCGGCCGGGCGGCCGCGCACCGGCTGGCCCGGGCGCTGGGGCATCTCACCTACGCGCGGCGGTTCCTCACCGAGTCCCTGCGGCACAACCTGGAGGCCGCGGACCGGGCTCCGGCACCGCGCGAGGCCGCCCTCGACCTGCGCAACGCCGCCGACGGGGCGCACGCCGTCGCCTCCTCGGGCCACGAGTCCTTCGAGCTGCTTCTCGCCTCGGCCGAGCGGGCCCGCGCGGGCGGCGACGGCGCGGCCCGGGCCATCGCCCTGGCGTCCGCCGTGATCACGGCGAACAGGTTCTCGGCGGGCTTCTCGGCCGAGATCCCGCACGAGGACCTGTGCGACCTGCTCGACGAGGCGGTCCACGCGGGCGGCGACGACGACCCCGCGGTGCGGGCCGTGCTCACCGCCGCGGCGGCCTGGAACGCACGGGCGGAGAAGATGAACCCGGATCCCGTCCTCGCCCGCGACGCGGTGCGGGCGGCCCGCGCGACGGGCGATCCCGTGCTCCTCAGCGCGGCACTCGACGCCGTGAGCGCCGCGGAGACGACGGCGGGGCGGCTGCGGGAGGCGCACCGGGTCACCCAGGAGCGCTTCGCCCTGCTCGCCGCCATGCCCAGACACGACCCCCGGGCGGCCCCGGAGCTCGTCGACACCTTCACCATGGCCTCGACGTACGCGGTCGCGACCGGCAACCTGGACATCGCCCTGCGCACCGCGCGGGCGGCCATGGACGACGATCTCCTCGGCCACCACTCCTATCTGTCGGCGGCCACCCTGATCCTCCCGCTGGTGCTCGCCGGGGAGTTCGCGGAGGCCCTGCGGCACGCCGCCGCCGTGTGGGACGGGTGGCAGCGGGCCGGCAGCCCCACCTCGGGCTGGCTGTCCCCCGCCGTCGCCGCCATCGCGCTCACGCACGCGCTGGTCGGCGACGAGCACGGTTTCCGCTTCTGGCGGGCCCGCGCCGTCCAGGTCGCGGGCCAGGCCCGCAACCACGCGTCGTTCGCGACGTTCGCCGACGCCCGCGCCGCCGTCCACCTCGGGTGGCACGGCGACGCGGAACACCTGGTGGAGCTCGCCTTCACCGACTTCCCGCAGGGGCGGTACCAGTCGTACGCACGGGCGGCGGGAGCGGAGCTCGCCGTGGCCTCCGGGCTCCCCGACGCCGGCCGCCGCGTCTCGGTGGCCGCCGAGGGCAACGAGAACGACTGGGCCGCCGCGTGCCTCGCCCGCGCCGCCGGCCGGCTGCACGGGGACGCGGACGCCCTGCAGGACTCGGTCGAGAGGTGGGAGCGGGTCGGCGCCAGGTTCGAGCGTGCCTGCACGCTCCTGCTCCTGCCCGCCCGCGCCGCCGAGGGCCGCGCGGAGCTGGCGACCCTGGGCTGCCCCGCGCCCGCCGGCGTCGGGTGAGCCGGCGGCGGTCCCGTCCTCACCCGGTGTGCCCGTCGAGCTCGTACGGGTTCGGCCCCGGGAGCCCGTCCGTGGCGCGCAGCGCGTACAGGTTGCCGTTCGAGCCGCCGACGTAGACGAGGCCGTGCGCCACGACCGGCCGGGTCTGGAGGTCGCTGCCGGTCTGGAAGCGCCAGCGGGGCGCGCCGGTGGCCGCGTCCAGAGCGTGAAGCGTGCCGCCCTGGTCCTGGGCGAAGACGGTGTCTCCGTGGACCGACACCACGGCGGTGATCGGCCTGCTCCAGCGTTCTCGCCCGGTTTCGGCGTCGAGGGCGTACAGCTTCCGGCTCCCCACAAAGACGATCCCCCGTGACTCGGCCACGCTCCACCAGCCGCTGCCGCCCGCGGTGGTGAGCCGCCATCGTTCCCGGCCGGAGGCGGCGTCCAACGCGTAGGTGTGCCCGGCGTGGTCACCGAGGTAGAGGGTGCCGCCGATCAGGACGGGCTCCCCGACCAGGTAGCCGAAACGCGCGCGCCACCGCACCTTCCCGGTGGCGGGGTCGAACGCGGTCACCGTCGCGTCGCTGACCGCGAAGACGGCCTCCTCGGTCACGGTGAGGTAACCGGTCGGGACGGAGTCGGCGGCGCCCAGACGGGAGCGCCAGCGAAGGGCGCCCGTCTTGGCGTCGAGGGCGGACAGCAGGCCCTGTTCCCTGTCCGGCCGGCCTTCCCGGCTGCTCGCGTGGACGGTGCCGGCGGCCACGGCCACGTCGTCCAGGGAGCCGGGGACACGGGAGCTCCACCGCCGCTTGCCGGTGGCGGCGTCCAGCGCGAGGACGTGGGCGGAGCAGGCGCCGGTGTACACGTTGACGCCCGCGTACACGCCGCCCTTCTGGATGACGACGTCGCGGGCATCGAACTGGCGGATCCACCGGGTCCGTCCGGTGGCGGCGTCGATGGCCGCCACTCCGCCGCCCGTGCCGTAGAGCACGCCGTCCACCAGCCTGGGCGCGGCGGGCAAGGATCTCCACAGAGCCCGCCCGGTGACGGCGTCCAGTGCGTACAGCCCGTCGTCGGCGCCGGCGTACACGACATCACCGTCCACCACGGGGCCGGCCCGGACGCCCGCGTCGGCGAGGTAGGTCCAGCCGCCTGTCCGTTGGGGCGGAGGAACCCGCTCCCCCGGCCGGTAGCGGGCCATCAGGTTGTCGCGCACCCGGACCGCGGCCAGGCGCTGGAGCAGGCGGGACGGCGACGTGAGATGGACGATGACCGGCCCGACGTTGACGAGCGTCGCGCCGTGGGTCCCGCCGGCATCGTGGACCGTGTAGGAGAAGACGCCGTCTCTCTCATCGGCAGGGTCGTAGTCGAAGCTCTCCTGCCCCTTGATCTGCCGGGCCGCGGCGGCGAAGAGCGCGCCGGCGTCCGGGGACACCCAGCTCACGGAGAGCGAGACGACGTCGCCGTGGTCCTCGGGCGGCACCCAGTCGCAGGTCACGGGCTTGGGCAGCGTGAGGCGGCCCAGGGACTTGTCTCCGGGGATACGGCGGACGTCCCGGCCGAGGTCGCGCGTGGCGAGCAGGGAGCACGCGTCCGGCCAGTCCCCCGGCGGGACGCCGCCGAGCGCGACGGGGCCCTTGGGACGTCCGTAGACCGGGCGGAAGGCGATGATCCGGTCGTCGCTGTGGACGAACGCCAGGTGCGAGGTCGCGCCCACGAGACTGGCGTTGTGGGGAAGCGGCCGGTCGAGGGGAAACCCGTCGAAACGGCCGGTGTCCCGGTTTCGCGAGACGAGGAAGCCCGGCAGCGGCCAGGCGGCGTTCTGGTCGAATTCGGAGGGGGACTCGGCGTCGGGGTGATCGCCGACCTCCAGCGGCGGGCTCCAGCGGCCGTCGCCGCCGGCCGGCCACCAAGCGGCCCCGTCCAGGCGGGAGCCGGGCAGGGGCGTCCCGTCCTCTGTGAAGAGGAACTCGTCGTGGTCCACCACCGCGATGACGAGGCCCGCCGACGCTCTCCTGAACCAGAGCGGTATGTCGTCGTCCGCGGTGTGCACGGTGGTGACCGGACGCGTCCAGTTCCTTCGTAGCGTGCGCGGATCGAAGGAATCGAGCCGCACGCGGCCCTGGCCGCAGTGGGTCAGGAGCAGCACGGCCCGGGATGTGGAGCCGGACCGTCCCGCGCAGCCCACCGCCTCGGCGGCCCGCGCCCGGACGCCGCCGGTTCGCAGGTCGAGCGAGAGCAGGCCGGACTCCCGCTGGAAGACGACGACGCCGTGCTCGGACACCACGGTCTGCGGGGCATTGTCCACCCATTTCCCCGACGGGGGCAGCGCGTGCCGCCACAGCGGGCCACCGGAAACCAGGTCGTAGCCGTACAGGGTCTCGTCCAGCGATTGTCTCGGACTCCCGGCGAGGACGAGAGTGCCGGTCGTGGCCCATATGTCGTCGAGGGAGGGGGCGGGCGTGCGGATGGTGCGGCGCACCGCGCCGGTGCCGGCATCGCGTACGGTCACGGTCCCCTCCGGCGTCGCCGTGACCAGGTTCTCGCCGGACAGGAGGGAGAGCCTGGCCTCCCCGGAGGGGACCGACCACGCCTCCTGCCACCCCACGAGTTCCGGCGGAGGCCGCCCGTCGTCGGCGGCCGCGACCACGGCGGCCATCGAGAGCGCCACCAGGACCCGGAGGCACCGGGTGATCAGCACGTCCGGCGTCCCCGGCACGAGACCTGCCGCCAGCCTCCCTGCGACGCCTCGCGGTAGTAGGACCGGTAGCGGGCGGCCTCGCCGCTCAACCGGAACGGCCCCCCGTCCGGCCCTTTGACCACGACCTTTTCCGCATGGCCTTCGGAGAGCACCGTGACCAGCAGGTCGAACTCGTAGTACGCCTTCTTGCCGGTGAAGCTCAGGCTGAGCGTGACCGGCTCGTCCCGTTTCAGGTCGATCTGCTTCTTCCGGAAGTACGCGGCGCCCTTGTCGGTCGTGAACCGGGGCGCGGGCCGGTCGAGGTTCGCGGCCATCACGACGGTGCCCGCCTCTCCGCTGCCGGTGATGGCGATCAGGCGGGCGCCGTCCGACACCGGCATTCGGGAGAGGACCCGCGGCTCGATGTCCACGATGCGCAGGCTGCTGCGGTTCCCCGTCAGCACGACGGTGACGTCCATGCTGTTGATGAGGGCCATCCGATGGCGCGCCAGCATCGCCTGACGCTGCTCGTCCGCGTGGGCGGCCAGCAGGACCGCCCGGTCCCCGGGGGCGGTCACCGGGTCACGCAGGACGGTGTCGCGCTCGGAGTGGTCGACGGCCACATGGCCCACGGTGAGCGGGGCGGCGCCGCGTACCCGCTCGACCGTGTCGGAGCCGTGGGCGTTGTACCAGTCGGTGAACACGACGCCGAACGCGGCCAGGATCACCGCGCTGGCGATGCCCGCCAGCCACGCCGCCGGCCCTCTCGACCGGGCGGGATCAGAGGCCTCGGCTTCCTCCCGCCGCTCGGCCGCGCCGTCGCGGCCGCCAGATGTGCGCTTCTTCCGGCGCGCCCTGCCCATGGAATCGCGTTCCTCCACGACCGATCGTCAGGACCAGAGTAAGCACGATCTTGAGCGCGCCGGAGTGGTTTCCGGTCATCCGCCTGCGGAGCCGGGCCCGGGCGCCGCGGGGCCCGCCACGGGGTCAGTAGGCGCGGCGCTGGCGCATCGCGGACCGCTCGATGCGCTCGCGCGCCTCGAGCAGGCAGGAGGCGATCTCCTTCTCCCGCTCGGGAGTCAGCCGGGGGATCGGCACCGAGCAGCTGATGGCGTCGCGCGGCGGGTCGCTGATGTGCAGCGCGACGCCGAAGCACCGCAGCCCCTCGGTGTTCTCCTCGCGGTCCACCGCGTAGCCCTGCTTGCGCACCCGGCGCAGGTCGACCAGCAGCTCCTCGGCGTCGACGATCGTGTGGGCCGTCAGCGAGGGCAGCTCGGCGGGCAGCATCGCGCGTACCTCGTCCTCGTCCCTGCTCGCCAGGATCGCCTTGCCGAGCGACGTGGTGCTCGCCGGCAGCCGGCGGCCCACCCGCGAGAACGGCCGCAGGTAGTGCCGCGAGGCGCGCGTGGCGAGATACACGATGTCGAAGTGGTCGAGCCGGGCGAGGTGCACCGTCTCCCCCGTCACCTCGGCCAGCCAGTCCAGGGCGTCGTGCGCGAGCTGGACCACCGGGTCTCCGTCGATGTACGTCGCCCCGACCAGCAGAGCCCGCATGCCGATCCGATAGAGCGTGCCGGTGACGTCGGTCTCGATCCAGCCGAGGTCGACCAGCGTGCGCAGCAGGGCGTGCAGGCTGCTCTTGGGATAGCCCAGCTTGCCCTGAAGGTCGGTGAGGCTGTGCAGTCCGGGATACTGCGCGAAGAAGTCGAGCAGCTCGACCGTCCGGAGTGCCGATTTCACGTGCGGCACGGGTTCCGCCATGTGTACCTCCCTGACCCGCCTGTCCGCCTCCTATTGTGAGCCGGTTCCCCAGCTGGCGACCGTCCGGGAGGCGATGTAGTCCATATCCAGATCATCCCCCAGTCCGGGAGCGTCCGGCATCCGCACCCTGCCGTCGACGAGCGGGTCGACGATCGACCGCAGGTGCGGGGCGGGTGTGTCGTAGTCCGAATGCGGGTGCAGCAGCCCCCGCTCGTACCACTGCCCGCACAGCGTGGCGCCGATCACGGCCAGCGCGCCGGAGCCGTTGCCGTGGATCTCGCAGTCCATGCCGAACGACTCGGCCAGGTGGACGGCCTTGATCGCGGGGATGATCCCGCCGGAACCGACCACCCCCACCCTGAGGATGTCACAGGCGCCCGCCGCGACCCACTCGGCCCGGGCCATGTGCTTGCCCCAGGAGGTCTCCGGCCCGAGGATCGGCGTCTTCAGCTGGTCGGCGAGCCATCGGTACGACTGCACCGACGCCTCCTCCATGGGCTCCTCGTACCAGGTGAAGTTCAGCTCGTCGAGGGCCCGGCCGAGGGTCAGGGCCTCGGAGCGGGAGTACCAGTGGTTGCTGTCGAGCATGAGCGCGACGTCCGGGCCGACCGCCTCGCGGACCGCGGCGCACGCCTCGATGTCGCGGTCCACGCCGTACGGCATGGGGGGCATCCAGGTGTGCAGCTTGATCCCGCGGTAGCCGCGGGACACCAGTTCCTTGGCGAAGGCGGCGTAGTCCTCGGGAGTGGCCAGGCCGCCGGGGATGTCGTCGCCGCACATGGTGCTCGCGTAGGCGGGCACCTCGGAGCGGGCGCCGCCGAGGAGCTTCCAGACCGGCAGGCCGAGCTTGCGCCCCGCGAGGTCCCACAGGGCCTGGTCGGCGGCGCTGAGGGCGCGGTCGGACAGGTTGCCCTGGGCGCCCCGTTGCCTGCGGGCGACGCGGTGCCACAGCCGTTCCCGGTCGAGGCTGTCCTGGCCGATCAGCGCCGGGCCGATGTGGCCGGTGATCACCGACTCCCTGAGGGTGTCCGGCGCGGCCAGGCAGTACCCGGTCGCGCCGTCGCTGTCGGTGACGGCCAGCAGCGCCTCCCGCACCTCCCTGGGCGGCCCGGGATGCCGGTGGCCGTGCCCGTCCACCACGGATTTGGTGACCGTGGTGAAGACCGTGACGATGACGCGTTCGACGACCGCCATGGGCTCTTCCCTTTCCGTAGGTGAGTTCGGGGAGGGCCGGTGCGCGGTCAGGGACGCACCGGCCCGGTCCCGGATGCCGGCGGGCTCGATCAGCCGCCGGTCGCCTTCTTCCATTCGGCCTGGGCGTCGGTCAGCTTCTGCGCCAGGGTGTCGAGGAACTCCTGGGGCTTCATCTGGCCGAGCAGGACCTTCTGGAAGAGGGGCTCGGTGTCGGCCTTGGTGATGGAGGAGAACTGCGGCAGGTAGTAGGGCGGGGACACGACCTGGGTGCCCGGGTCGTTCAGCGTGTCGACGGCCGTCTTCACGTGCTGGAGGTCCTGCAGCCAGGAGTCGCCCTGCGCCTCGGTGTTGGCCGGGATCTGGCCGGTCTGCTGGTTCCAGTAGCTGTTGCCGTCGTGGGAGACCAGGAACTCCACGAACTTCCAGGCGGCGTCCTTGTGCTCGCTGTTCTTGAACACCGCGAACCCGTCCACGGGGTTGGCCACGATGGTGCGCTTGCCGCCCGGGCCGGTCGGCAGCGCGAAGGCGGCGATCTTGTCCTTGCCGTGCGCCTTGACGTGGTCGTTGTAGGAGCCCAGGTTGTGGTGCATCATCGCGATCTTCCCGGTGCCGAACGCGGCGACCATCTTCGGGAAGTCGTTGGTGACGTCGGCCTCGGGGGTGTCCTTCTTGTACAGCCCGGCCATCTTGGTGAGGAACTCGACGTTCTTCGGGTCGTTGACCGTGCTCTTGCCCGAGGCGTCGAAGAACTCGCCCACGCCCGAGTAGGAGTACATCTCGGCGAGGATCTGGAAGATCGAGCCGGCGCCGCCGCGGATGGTGTAGCCGTACTCGTCGGGCTTCTTGGTCAGCTCGTCGGCGCTCGTGAAGAACTCGTCCCAGGTGTTCGGCGCCTGCTGGAGCTTGTCCTTCAGGTACCACACCACGTCCATGTTGGAGGTGTTGGGCACGAGGTAGAGCTTGCCGTCGGGCACGGTCTTGCGGACCGAGTCGAGCATCGGCGTGGCCAGCTTGCCGTTCACCGAGCTCTTGGCGAGCCAGTCGTCGGCCGGCTCCAGCGCCTGCTGGCCGGTCAGGTTGGCCAGGTACGACGTGGTCACGCCGCCGACGTCGGGGGTGTCCCCGCCCGCGATGGCGGTGTCGTACTTCTGCTGGACGGACGCGATCGGGACGCCGACGTACTCGACGTGGATCGAGGGGTTGGCCGCCTCGAACCGCTTGATCAGCTCCTGGTAGATCGGGGTGCGGGTGCCCCCGTTGTTGTCCCAGAACGTGATGGTCGTCTTGCCGGACCCGTCGCCGGAACCCGAGCCCGAGTCCGACCCGCATCCGGTGGCGGTGACGGCGAGAACGGCGAGCGCCGCCCAGGCCACTTTCACTTTCATCTGTGTCCTCCTGCTCTCGACAGGCTGGTCTTCCGAATGGGTGGGGGGTGCTATCCCTTGACCGCGCCGGCGCTGATGCCGTGCACGAGATAGCGCTGGACCACAGCGAACACGCAGACCACCGGCAGGGCGGCGACGACGCCCCCGGCCGCCAGAGCCCCGAAGTCGGCGCTGTACTCCCCGATCGTGTAGCTGAGACCGACGGGGATCGTGAAGCTGTCCTGCTTGCTGACGAACATCAGCGCGAACAGGAAGTTGTTCCACGTGTGGATGAACGCGAACGACCCCACGGCGATCAGGCCGGGCCGCAGCTGCGGCAGCACGATCGCGAGGAAGCCGCGCAAGCGCGTGCAGCCGTCGACCATCGCGGCCTCCTCGACCGTGAACGGCACGGCCGAGATGAAACCGCTCATGAGGATGATCGACAGAGGCAGGTTGAACACGGTGTCGGCGAGCACGAGGCTCCCCAGGCTGTTGATCAGTCCGAGCGACTTGAAGATCGAAAACAGCGGGATCAGCATCATCGCGCCGGGGATGAACTGGGTGCACAGCAGCACGACCATGAACAGGCCCCGGCCGCGGAACCGGTAGCGCGCCAGCGCGTACCCGCCCATCACCGCGATGACCGTGGTGAACAGCAGCGACCAGACCCCGACGATCACGCTGTTCTTGAAGAACACCGCGTAGCCGATGTCGTTCCAGACGGTCTCGAAGTGCTCGAACGTGATCGGCCAGGGGACGGGGTCGGTCGATCCCGCCGGCCGCAGGGCGAACACGAGCATCCAGTAGAACGGCACGAGGGTGAAGACCAGGTACAGCCCGAGGGGGATGTAGAGCCGCAGCACGCGGCCGGGGTCCTTCCTCTTCGAACGACGGCGGCGTGCCCCCGCGGGCACCGCCGCCCGGCTGCGGGGGCGGGTCATGACGTCGGCGCTCATTGCGAAAACCCTCGCCTCTTCATCGGTCTCGGTCCTCCCCGAACCGGTTCAGCCGGAGGTAGAGGATGGAGCAGAACAGCAGGATCACGAAGCCCGCCATCGTCAGCGCCGAGCCGTAGCCGAAGTCCTTGGAGTCGACGGCGCGCTGGGCCACGTACAGCGGCAGCGTGGTCGTCGCCTGCGCGGGACCGCCGCCGGTGAGCGTGTAGAGCAGGTCGACGTTGTTGAACTCCCAGACCCCGCGCAGCAGCGTGGCCAGGACGATCGCGTCCCGCAGGTGCGGCAGCGTGACGTGGAAGAAGCGCCTCGTCCGGCCCGCCCCGTCCACCGCCGCGGCCTCGTACAGCTCGCCCGGGATGCCCTGCAGGCCGGCGAGCAGCAGGATCGCGAAGAACGGCACGCCGCGCCACAGCTCGGTCACCACGACGGCGGGGAAGACCGTGTCGGGGTTGCCGAGGACCGCCGCCTCCGGCTGCCCGAGAAACCGCAGCACCCCGGTGCTGGGGGTGTAGAGCAGGATCCAGATGCCCGTCGTCAGCACCCCGGAGACGGCCCACGGGGAGAAGACCAGCGACCGGGCGAGCCCCCGGCCGATGAAACTTTCATTGACGATGAGGGCGAGCGCGAGTCCGAGGAGCAACTGCAGGCCGACCTCGACGATCACCCACTTGGCGGTGAAACCGAGGCTCTGCCAGAACAGCTCGTCCTCGAACAGCATCCGCCGGAAGTTGTCCAGCCCGGCGAATCCGTTGGCCCATGGCCTGGTGAGGTTCTGGTGTTGCAGGCTGTAGTACGCGACGCTGCCGATGGGATAGACGAGGAACGCGGCGATGAGCGCGACCGTCGGCGAGATCAGCAGGTACGGCACGGCCCTGCGGCGCATCGTCGTCACCGGCGCATCTCCTCTGTGACTTTTCCGAACTCGGTCAGGACATATTCCTGAACTTCGTTCAC
This sequence comes from Microbispora sp. ZYX-F-249, assembly GCF_039649665.1. NCBI lineage: Bacteria > Bacillati > Actinomycetota > Actinomycetes > Streptosporangiales > Streptosporangiaceae > Microbispora > Microbispora maris. Next base: position 39,491 of record NZ_JBDJAW010000017.1, read on the forward strand.
AAGCGTGGACGGATCAACGGTGATGTTCGGGCCTCGGTCCTGTCAAGGACCCGTGTCCTTTTCGAAACATTCACCCTCTTGGAGCGCGCGTCTTGACCACGCGCCGCCGCGCGCCGTACGGTCCCGGTGTTCATGAATATGAATCGAGTTCAGATGGATGACGCAGAAGGATGACGGAGGATGCCGGTGACGTTCGACGGCCTGCTGTTCTTCCCGGTCACGCCGTGCGACGAGGAGGAGCGGCTCGACCTCGAGGTGTTCCGCCGGCACGTGCGGCAGGGCGTCGAGGCGGGGTGCGGCGCGGTGTTCGCCTGCTGCGGCACCGGTGAGTTCCCCTCGCTCAGCCTGCGGGACTACACCGCCTGCGTGGCCGCGGCCGTCGAGGAGGCCGCCGGGCGCGTCCCCGTGGTCGCCGGGACCGGCTACGGCACCGCGATGGCCCTGGAGTTCGCCAGAGCGGCCGAGGACGGCGGAGCCTCGGCCCTGCTCGCGCTGCCGCCGTACCTCGTCCAGGCGGGCCAGCACGGCCTGCGCCGCCACTACGAGGCGATCGCGGACGGCACCCGGCTGCCGGTCATCCTCTACCAGCGCGACAACGCCGTCTTCGAGCCGGAGACGGTCGCGGCGCTCGGGGAGCACCCGGGCGTCATCGGGCTCAAGGACGGCTACGGCGACCTCGGCCTCATGCGCCGGATCATCGAGGCCGCCCCGCCCTCCATGCTGTATTTCAACGGCCTGCCGACGGCGGAGCTGTCCCAGGCCGGCTACCGGGACCTCGGCGTGGTCCGCTACTCCTCCGCCGTCTTCTGCTTCCTCCCCGATCTCGCGCTCGCCTGCTACGAGGCGCTGCGGGACGGTCGCGACGACGTCGCGAACCGCCTGATCGAGGGCTTCTACCGGCCCCTGGTCGACCTGCGCGGCGAGGGCCCGGGATACGCCGTCTCGCTCATCAAGGCGGGCGTACGCCTGCGTGGTCTGGACGTGGGACCCGTCCGCCGGCCGCTGTCCGATCCCAGCCCCGAGCACCTCGACAGGCTCGCCGCGCTGATCGACCGCGGTCTCGCCCTTCTCGACGAACTGGAGCGGTCGCCCGATCCGGCCTGAGCGCCGGGCGACGAGTTTCGGGGGAGCGATCGCAGAACGGAGACAGTCATGCCCGGAAGATCCCTACTCCTGCCGGCCGCCCTCGTGGTCACGGCCGCCGTCCCCCTGCTCGGGCCGGGCCCCGCCGCGGCCGCCCCGCGGCCCGACCTCGGCAGGCAGACGCTGCCCGCGGGCGACGGCTGGGCCTCGGCCGGCACCGGCACCACCGGCGGCGCGGCGGCTCCCGCCGGAGGCGTCCGCGTGGTCACCGACCGCGCGGGCCTGGCCGCGGCCCTCGCCTCCCCCGGCCCCCGCATCGTCTACGTCAAGGGCGTCGTCGAGGTCGACAAGACCTGCGCGGACTTCGCCACCGGCGGCTACACGCTGGCCGGCTACCTCGCGGCGTACGACCCCGCGGTGTGGGGCCGCGACACCGAGCCGTCCGGGCCGATGGAGGACGCGCGGGCCGCCTCCGCCGCGGCGCAGACGAAGTACATCAAGCTCAAGGTGCCGTCGGACACGACCATCGTGGGCCTGCCGGGAGCGACCATCCGGGGCGTCAACCTGCACGTGGACAAGGCCGACAACGTCATCATCCGCAACATCCGGTTCGAGGACGCCGCCGACTGCTTCCCCCAGTGGGACCCCACGGACGGCGCCGAGGGCAACTGGAACTCCCTCTACGACAACATCTCGGTCACCGGCTCGACCCACGTCTGGATCGACCACAACACGTTCAGCGACGGAGACAACCCCGACTCGGCGCAGCCGGTCTACTTCGGCCGGCCGTACCAGGTGCACGACGGCCAGGCCGACATCACGGCCGGGTCCGACTTCGTGACCGTGTCGTGGAACAGGTTCACCGACCACGACAAGACCATGCTGATCGGCTCGACCAACAACCCCGCGACCGACCGGGGCAAGCTCAGCGTCACCGTGCACCACAACGAGTTCTCCGGCAACCTCCAGCGGCTGCCGCGTGTCCGCTTCGGCAAGGTGCACGTCTACAACAACTACTACCAGGTGCCCGACGCCGGGCCCTTCGAGTACGCCCTGGGCGTCGGGGTGGAGTCCCAGATCTACGCGGAGAACAACTATTTCCGGCTGAGCCGGAGCGTCGACCCCGCCGACCTGCTCTACAACTGGGGCGGCACGACGCTGACGGCCAAGGGCAACCTGCTGCGGGTCGGCGGCGAGGAGACCCCGATCGACCTGGTCGCCGTCTACAACGCCGAGAACGACCCCGACCTCGGCTCCGACGCGGGCTGGACCCCGGCCCTCCACACGACCGTCGACCCCGCCGCGACCGTGCGCAGGGAGGTCTCCCGGCACGCCGGGGCCGGCGAGATCCACTGACGGCCGGCGTCCGGCCCCTCCGCCCGGAGGGGCCGGGCGTCCCCCGGCGTCACGCGCCGGGGCGGCCCGGCGGCAGCCCCAGCTGGAGATACAGCTCCAGCTGGTCGTAGAAGACCTGCTGGTCGACGATAAGGCCGCCCTCGGTGCCGAAGAACCAGCAGCACCGTACGCTGACGTACCGCCCGGTGGCCCCGAGCACCTCGCCCGTGGTGATCGCGAACGGCCCGGTGTGCCTGCCGGTCCCCACCGCGGCGACCGCCGTGATCCCGCCGTCCGCGACCTTCTGCAGGACCGTGGCGTGGACGTCGGGGAATGCCTGCCAGATGCCGGTGTGGTAGGACGCCACCTCCGAGCGTCCTTCCGCCGGCCCGCCCGGGCCGACCGCGACGGGCTTGGCGCAGTAGCACCGCATCACCGCGTCCAGGTCGTGGGCGTTGTACGCGCTGAAATACCGGTCCACCACGTCGGCCACGGCGAGACCCCCGATCCTCGCACCTGGTAGTCCAGGTTATCGGGGCGGCGGCGGACCGGGCCAGGCCGGGAGGACCGGCCGATCGGGCGCCGCGCCGTCCAGGCCGAGCAGGCGCGTCAGCGCGTCCCGCAACCGGCGCCCCGGGCCCGCGGGCAGCTCGCGTGCGCGCCAGGCGACGAAGCCGTCGGGCCGGACGAGGGTCGCGCCGGTCGCCGTGATGCCGTAGGCGGCGAGGAACCGGTCCTCGGGGTCGCGCAGGCCGGCGCCGATCCGATGGACGGCCAGCCCGGCCTCCCGCGCGGCCGCGGCGGCCCACTCCCCGCCGTCCGGGCCGGTCAGCAGCGTGAAGGCGCCGGTGAACAGGTCGAGCGTGGACAACCTGGTCCCCGCCCGCTCCAGCCACACGTGCGGTGCGCGCAGGCCCGGGCGCCCGCTGGGGGCGCGGGGGTCCTCGGCCGGCGCCACGAAGCCCGGCGTCCCGAAACCCGGCGTCCCGAAACCCGGCGTCCCGAAACCCGGCGTCCCGAAGTCCGGTGTCCCGAAGTCCGGTGTCCCGAAGCCCGGCGTCTCCGGCACGATCGCCGCGGAGTCGTACCGGTAGCCGAAGATCATCGTCACGTCGTCGATCCCGGTGACGTCCCCTCCCGTGCGGCGGCCGGTGAGATGCCGCGTCGCGGTCTCCAGCGTCAGCCGCGCGACCGGGCGGCGTTCCCGCTCGTAGGTGTCCAGCAGCGCCTGTCCCGCCCGGCCCGCGAGCACGGCGGCGAGCTTCCACGCCAGGTTGTGGGCGTCGGCGATGCCGGTGTTCGCGCCGTACGAACCCGCGGGCGGCACGACATGGGCGGCGTCGCCCGCGAAGAACACCCGCCCGGCCCGGAACCGGTGCGCGACCCAGCCGCCGATCGTGCTGCGGGACACCATCCCCGGCCGCCCGGGCACCGGGGGCACGAGGGTGACGCCGAGGTCCGCCACCCCGGTCGCGAGGCGGGCCAGCTCGGCGCAACGCTCCTCCGGGAGGTCGCCGGGAGGCTCTCCCCGCTCCGGCTGCGAGGGCACGCCGAGCATCCACCGTCCGTACGTCCGCAGCGGCACCAGGACCGTGCCCGGCACCGGGCGGTCGAGGTAGGCCAGCAGGAAGCGCCGCCCCCGCAGCACGGCGGACAGATCGGCGTCGAAGACGAAATACGACACGTCGGTCGTGGGGCCGGACCGGTCCGCGCCGATGCCGAGCCGGTCGCGGATGCCCGCGCGGTGGCCGTCGGCGGCGACCAGGTAGTCGGCGCGGACCCGGAGTGCGGCCCCGGTGCCGAGATCGCGGACGACGGCCGTCACGCCGTCGTCGCCGGCGTCGAAGGAGACCAGCTCGGTGCCGAAGCACATCTCCGCGCCGCCGGCTTCGGCATGGGCGCGCACGATGCGCTCCAGCTCGTCCTGGTCGATCATCGCCCAGTCGGCGGGGCCGACCGCGGCGGGCGGCCGGACGTGCGCGAGCAGGTCGACGCGGAAACGCTCCCGGCCGGCGAGCGTCTCCGCGCCGATCATCTCCGGAAGGCCGGCCAGGATCGACTGACGCCCGCGGATCTCCTCCTCCAGGCCCGCGGCACGGTAGATCTCCATCGAGCGCGGGTTGAACGCGCGCGCCTGGGGCGTGATCGCCGTGGACGGATGCCGTTCGACCAGCATCGGGCGGACCCCCAGACGGGTGAGGAAGAGCGCGGCGGACAGGCCGGTGATGCCCCCTCCCACGATGAGGACGGCGGTCCTGCGGTCGTACGGTCCGGTCATCTGCGGCTCCCGTCTGTGCCCGTCCATGCCCGTCTGTGCCCGGGGGGTCGTCCGGGGATGCCGAGCCCCGCCTCCCCGATAATCAATCGAATCTATAATTGTGTCAATCATCCGATTGATTGTGGCCGCCGGCTATACGATCGGGGCGTGCCCACGAAGCCACGCCGCTCTCCCAAGCCCCAGGAACGGCAGCGCGACCCGGACCGCACCCGCCGGCTCATCCTGGACGCCGCGACGGTGGAGTTCGCCGCGCACGGGTACGCGGGGGCCCGGCTGAGCGCGATCGCCGCAAGGGCAGGGGTCAACCAGCAGCTGATCTCGTACTACTTCGAAGGCAAGGAAGGCCTCTACCGGGCCCTCGGGGAACGCTGGCGGGAGCGCCAGAGCGAGCTGGCGACGCCCGGCACGCCGCTGCCCGAGCAGCTCCGCCGGTACGCGCTGGAGGTGCTGCACGACCCGGACGGTGTCCGGCTGCTGGCGTGGAGCGGCCTGGAGTACGAAGGGCCGCGGACCGACCCCGACCAGGCGCCGCGCGCGGAGCGGCTGCGGGGCTACGTGGACGAGGTCCGCGCACGGCAGGCGGCCGGCCTGCTGCCGGACGAGGTGGACCCGGCCTGTCTCACCGTCATGCTGATGGCCGCCGCGATGGCGACCACGACGCTGCCGCACGTCGTCGAAGGCGTCTGCGGGGCCGATCCCCGCTCCCCCGAGTTCGTCCGGCACTACGCCGACCAGGTCGCCCTCCTCGGCCGGCTCCTCGGACTCGATCCCGGATAGGCGTCCGCGCCGCCCCCGAGCGTGAGCGGGGAAACACGTGCGTGAGCGGCGGGAACACGTGCGTGAGCGGGGAAACACGTGCGTGAGCGGCGGGAACACGTGCGGGAGCGGCGCGGAGACGCGTGCGACGGCGTCAGACGCGCAGCCGGCCGTCCACGCGCTGCGGCACACCGAGGGGGTTGTCGTCGCGCAGCTCCGGCGGCAGCAGATCCCCCGGCCAGTCCTGGTACGCCACGGGGGTCGTCCAGCGCCTGATCGAGGCCGCGCCGACGGAGGTGTGCGCCGGGGTGGTGGAGGCGGGCCAGGGGCCGCCGTGGTGCATCGCCCAGCAGACGGCGACGCCCGTGGGCCAGCCGTTCCAGATGAGCCGCCCCGCCAGCCGGTTGAGGGCCGGGACGAGGTCACGGGCCTCCTCGGGCGCGGCCGCGTGGACGGTCGCGGTCAGCGACCCGGGCAGCCGGCGCAGCACGGCGGGCAGGTCGCCGGGGGCGCGGTAGCGGACGACGATCGCCGCCGGGCCGAAGCACTCCTCCGCCAGCTCGGGCAGCCCGTCCGCGAACGCCTCCAGGTCGGCGGCGAAGACCTGCGGGGTGATGCCGTCCACCGTGCCTCCGCCGGCCAGCACGGTGAGCCGCTCGGCCAGCCGGCCGGACGCCCGCAGGTAGCCCTCGCGGATCTTGTCGGTGAGCATGGGCCCGCCGCCGGTCGCGCCGACCGCCTCGGCGACGGCCTGCTCGAAGCCGCCCTCCGCGGGGACGAACACCAGGCCGGGATTGGTGCAGAACTGCCCCACCCCCAGCGTCAGCGACGCCGCGAACCCCGAGGCCACCTCGGCGGGGTCGGCCGAGGGCAGCACGACGACCGGGTTGACGCTGCCCAGCTCGCCGTAGAACGGGATGGGGTCGGGGCGCTCGTCGATCAGCTTCTGGATGGCCGTCCCGCCCGCGACCGAGCCGGTGAAGCCGACCGCCGTGACGAGCGGGTGCTTCACCAGCGGAGCCCCGGTTTCGAACCCGTGCACGAGCCCGAGCAGCCCGGGGTCGGGCAGGGCCTGCCGTACGACGGAGGCGGTCAGGTCGGAGGTGCGGGGGTGCCCCTCGTGGGCCTTCACCACGACCGGGCAGCCGGCCGCGAGCGCCGACACCGTGTCGCCGCCCGCCACCGAGAACGCGAAGGGGAAGTTGCTGGCCGCGAAGACGGCCACGACACCGAGCGGGTGGTTCATCCGGCGCACGTCGGGACGCGGCGGGGTGGCGCCGGGGTCGGGGTGGTCGATCACCGCCTCCACCCACCCGCCGTCCCGCAGGACCTCGGCGAACAGGCGGAACTGCGCGGCCGTACGGGCGATCTCGCCGCGCAGCCGCGCCTCCGGCAGCCGGGTCTCCTCCGCCGCGGCCGGCCACAGCTCCTCGGCGTGCTTCAGCAGGGCGTCGGCGACGCCCTCGAGCACGGCGGCGCGCTCGGCCGGGGGCGTCGCCCGCCACGCCTCGCCCGCCGCGGCGGCCCGCTCCACCGCCGACTCGACGGCGTCGTTCACCTGGTCAGTCACCTCAGCCCCCCGATGCGAGATTCTCGACGTCGTAGCGGGGGCCGCAGAAGGCTCCCCCGACCAGCGAGTGCGGCAGCTCCCCGAGATCGGGCTCGCCGTGCTCGGCGATGAGCTTATCGGCGTAGATTTCCGCGTCGTCCTTGGGCTCGTAGCCGATGGCCCGGCCCTCTTCGAGTGACCACCAGCGGCGCGTGTTGGCCGAGACCCCCCACACCACGTGGAAGCCCTCCGCCGCGAGCGACGCCTCGGCCAGCCGCGCGCAGTCGTCCGGCGACAGCCAGGTCGACAGCATGCGCACGTCCCTGGGCCGCTCGAAGCACGAGCCGATCCGCAGGCAGGTCACGTGCATGCCGTACCGGTCGTGGTAGAGCGAGCCGAGCGCCTCCTTGGTCACCTTGCTCACGCCGTAGAAGGTGTCCGGGCGCGGGAACAGGTAGTCGGGGGCCTCGCCCGCGTCGCGCGGGAAGAACCCGACCGCGTGGTTGCTGCTGGCCAGCACGACGTGGCGCACCGCGGCCCGCCGCGCGGCCTCCAGCACCACGTAGGTGCCGTTGATGTTGACCTGCAGGATGTCCGCCCACGGCTGTTCGAGGCTGTGGCCGCCCAGGTGCAGCACCGCGTCCACGCCGTCCATCGCCGCGTCCATCGCCTCCGGGTCGGTGATGTCGGCGGTCACCGCCTCCTCACCCGGCCCCGCCTCCAGCGGGACGACGTCGAGCAGGCGCAGCACGCGCCCTTCCCCGGCCAACCGGGGTCGCAGCAGGGTGCCGACGCCGCCCGCCGCGCCGGTCATGAGAATTCGCATGTGCCTCCTGTCGGATCGGCCCTGCGGCGTGCGCGGCCCGGGGGCCCGCGCCGTCGGCGGCGCCCCGTGATCGTCCGCGCGGCGTACGGACCGTGTCAATGGCGAACGGCGCCAGTCTCGCAGCAATTCCCGACTGTTCACAAGTACGGGCATGATTCACATATCTGACCCGAGATCGATTCTTGACGCAACTGTTGCCAATTTTTATCGTCTTGCTCATCAGCACCCGCAATTGCGGAGCCCGTACGAGCATGTGAACAGGTGAGCCCCCACCTGGCGACCGAGCCGCCGAGGGGTGACCTCGGTTGACTTTCGCGAGATCGCACAGCTAGCGTCGTGGACATATTGAGGAACTTTGTCCATGTATATGGACATCAAGGGAGTGGGCGGATGCAGCTCGACGGCGTTCTCTTCTTTCCGGTCACACCGTTCGGCCCGGACGGTGAGCTGGCCGAGGACGTGCTGGCCACGCACGTGACGCGCGGTGTCACCGAGGGTGCGGGCGGAGTGTTCGCCGCCTGCGGCACCGGCGAGTTCAACGCGCTGGGCATCGACGAGTACGCGCGGGTGGTGCGCATCGCCGTCGAGTCGGCGGCCGGACGGGTTCCCGTCCTGTCCGGCGCCGGCGGCTCGCTCCCGTTCGCCCGCGAGTGCGCGCGCAGGGCCGCGGAGGCGGGCGCGGACGGCCTGCTGCTGCTGCCGCCGTACCTGGTGAGCGCGCCCGCGGAAGGGCTGGTGCGCTACGTCCGCGAGGTCGCGGCCGCCACCGACCTGCCGATCATCGTCTACCAGCGGGCCAACGCCCGTTTCACGGCCGCCGCCGCGGCGGCGCTGACCGAGATCCCCACCGTCGCGGGGTTCAAGGACGGTCTCGGCGACATCGACGCCATGCAGCGGATCGTCCTCGCCGTCCGGGAGGCGACCGACCGCGACTTCACGTTCTTCAACGGGCTGCCGACCGCCGAGATGACCGTGGCCGCCTATCGGGGCATCGGCGTCAGCCTGTACTCCTCCGCCGTGTTCTGCTTCCTGCCCGAGGTGGCCCTGGCCTTTCACAAGGCCGTGACCGCCGGGGACGACGACATGGTGCGACGCCTGCTCGGCGGCTTCTACCGGCCCCTGGTCGAGCTGCGCGACCTCGTGCCCGGCTACGCCGTCTCGCTCGTCAAGGCGGGCGTCGCCCTGCGCGGCCTCGACGTGGGCCGGGTCCGGCCACCGCTCGTCGACGCGGCCCCCGAGCACGTCGCCCGGCTGGACAAGCTCATCGCGACCGGACTGGAGCTGGTGGGATGAGGATCCGCGAGATCCACGTCACGCCGGTCGCCTTCCGCGACCCGCCGCTGCTGAACGCCGCCGGCGTCCACGAGCCGTGGGCGCTGCGCACGATCGTCGAGGTCGTCACCGACGAAGGGCTGACCGGTCTCGGGGAGACCTACGGCGACCTCGACCACCTCGTTCGCGTGCGGGCCGCCGCCGAGGCGCTGATCGGCCACGACGTCTACGGCGGTAACGCGATGTACGCCACCGTGGCCGGCCTCGTCGGAGCCGACGTCGTCACCGACCTGCACGGCCTGACCGGCACCTCCTCGCGGGCCAAGACCGTCGACCGGATCTTCTCCCCCTTCGAGGTCGCCTGCCTGGACATCCGCGGCAAGGCGGCGGGCCGGCCCGTCGTGGACCTGCTCGGCGGCCGGGTGCGCGACGCCGTGCCGTACAGCGCGTACCTGTTCTACAAGTGGGCCGGTCATCCGGGCGCGCCGGACGACGGGTTCGGCGCCGCCCTCGACCCCGAGGGGGTGGTCGAGCAGGCCCGCCTGCTGATCGGCAGGTACGGCTTCGGCTCGATCAAGCTCAAGGGCGGCGTGTTCCCGCCCGAGCAGGAGGTCGAGGCGGTCCACGCGCTGCGTGCGGCGTTCCCGGAGCACCCGCTGCGCCTCGACCCCAACGCCGTCTGGAGCGTGGAGACCTCCATCCGGGTCGGCCGCGAGCTCGACGGCGTGCTCGAATACCTGGAGGACCCCACCGAGGGCATCGAGAACATGGCGCGGGTCGCCGCCGAGGTGCCGATGCCGCTCGCCACGAACATGTGCGTCGTCACCCCCGAGCACATCCCGCCCGCCGTACGCCAGGGCGCGATCGGGGTGCTGCTGACCGACCACCACTACTGGGGCGGTCTGGTGCGCTCGGCGCACATCGCCACGCTGTGCGAGACCTTCGGCATCGAGCTGTCCATGCACAGCAACTCCCACCTCGGGATCAGCCTCGCCGCCATGACGCACCTGGCCGCCGCCACCCCGTCGGTCACCCACGCCTGCGACACCCACACCCCCTGGCAGGACGGCCAGGACGTGGTGGCTCCCGGCGCGCTGCGCTTCGTGGACGGCGCGGTCCCGGTGCCGGACGGCCCGGGGCTCGGGGTGGAGCTCGACCGCGACGCCCTCGCAATCATGAACGAGCAGTATGAGAAGTGCGGGGTCCGCTCCCGCGACGACACGACGTACATGCGGTCCGTCGACCCGTCCTTCTCCGCACGGAGGCCACGCTGGTGAACGTCATCTACGCCTACCCCTGGGACATCGTCGGCGACCCCGGCGCCGCCGCGCGCCTCAAGGCGCTCGGCGTCGACGCGGTGGCGCTCGCCGCGTCCTACCACACCACCCGCGCCGCCACCCCCGCCCACCCGGCGCACCGGCTGGTCGACGCCCGGCACGCGGCCTGCTACGTCCCCGTACGCGAGGAGGCGTGGAAGGGCAACCGGCTGGTGCCGGGAACGCCGTCGTGGGTGGACTCGGACGACCCGTTCGGGGAGGCCAGGGACGCGTTGCGCGCCGTGGGCCTGCCGGTCCAGGCGTGGACCGTGCTGACCCACAACACGCTGCTCGGCTCGGCCAACCCCGACCTGGTCGTCGTCAACGCCTTCGGTGAGACCTACCCGTACGCGCTGTGCCCGGCGGCGGCCGACGTGCGCGACTACTGCCGCACGCTGGTCCACGAGATCGTCGAGGTCGGCGACCCCGACGCGCTGATCCTGGAGGCGTGCGGCGCCCTCGGTTTCCGTCACGGCGGCCACCACGAGAAGACCGACGGCGCGGACTGGTCGCCCGCCCAGATCGCGCTGCTGTCGCTGTGCTTCTGCGCGGCCTGCCTGCGCCGCTACGAGACGGCCGGGCTGGACGTCGCCGAGGTCCGCGCGCGGGTGCGGGCGGGCGTCGACGGCGAGCCGGGCTCCGTCGAGGACGCGCTCGGCGACCTCGCCGACCCGGTGCGCGACCTGCGCACGGGCCTGGCCGGCGAACTGCGCGACCTGCTGCTGGCGGAGGCCCGGGCGATCCGGCCGGACCTGCGGATCGCCCTGCACGCCAACGCCGATCCGTGGGCGACCGGCCCGTTCGCGACCGTCCCCCCGGGGGTGGACGTCGACCTGCTCGTCGGCAACTGCTGGAACGCGCCCGAGGTGGACGAGGCCGGGTTGCGCGCCCTGGGCGGGCTCGGCCCCCGCGTGGGCGCGTACGTGCTGGCCCTGCCGCCGCGCCCGGCGGACGGCGCCGCGCTGTCGTTCCTGGCCGAGGCCTACACGGCGGCCGGCGCCGCCGAGATCCACTGGTACCACGGCGGTCTCGCCTCCGCGGCCCGGCTGAAGGCGATCGCGGAGGCCGTCCGCCGCTGAGCCGCGCCGCTCCCCACCGCGCCCGGCCCGGCGATGCGGGACAATCATGACCATGCGGTTCGGCATCCTCGGCCCGACGGAGGCGCGGCCCGACGGCGACCGCCCGGTGCCGGTCGGCGGGCCCGGGCTGCGCGCGCTGCTCGGCCTGCTGCTGCTGGGCGCCGGGAAGGTCGTCACCACCGACCGCCTGATCGACGGCCTCTACGGCGCGGAGCCGCCGTCCGGGGCGACGAACGCGCTGCAGGCCCAGGTGTCGCGGCTCCGCCAGCACCTCGGCGACCTGATCGTGCGGGAGCCGGCGGGCTACCGGCTGGCGGTGGACCCGGACGACGTGGACGCGTCCCGCTTCGAGCGGCTGGCGGCCGAGGGGCGGCGGGCGCTCGACGCGGGCGACCCCGCCCGGGCCGCCGGCCTGCTCGGCCAGGCGCTCGCCCTCTGGCGCGGGCCGGCGCTGGCCGACGTGCCCGACGCGCCGTTCGCGCCCGCCCAGGCGGCCCGGCTGGAGGAGCTGCGCCTGTCGGCGGCCGAGGACCTCGCCGAGGCGGGACTGGCCCTCGGGCGGCACCGCGACCTGCTGCCCGAGCTGCAGGAACGGGTCGCCGCGCAGCCGTTGCGGGAACGCTCGCGCGGGCAGCTCATGCGCGCGTTGTACGCCGCGGGCCGCCCGGCGGAGGCGCTGGCCGTCTTCGAGGACGCCCGGCGGGTGCTCGCCGGCGAGCTGGGCGCCGACCCGTCGGCGGAGTTGTCGGCGATCCACCTCGCGGTGCTGCGCTCCGACCCGGCGCTCGCCCCGGCCGCGCCCGCCGTACGGCCGGTGCCGCTCACCTCGCTCGTGGGCCGCGACGCCGAGCTCGAACGCATCGGCGCGCTGCTCGCCGAGGCCCGGCTCGTGACGCTCACCGGCCCGGGCGGCACCGGGAAGACCCGGCTGGCGATCGAGGCGGCCGCCCGGTGGCCGGGCGAGGTGTGCCTCGTGGAACTCGCCCCGCTGACCGACGGCGCCGACGTGCCGCAGGCCGTGCTCGGCGCGCTCGGGCTGCGGGAGAGCGCCGTGCCCATCCCCGTGCCCATCCCCGTGCCCATCCCCGGTCCCGGCACCCGGCCGGGCCCGGCCGATCCCCTCGCCCGCCTGGTGGCGGCCCTGACCCTGCGGCCGGTGCTGCTCGTGCTCGACAACTGCGAGCACGTCGTGGACGAGGCGGCCCGGCTCGCCGACCGGCTGCTCGCGGCGTGCCCCGGCCTGCGCGTTCTGGCCACCGGCCGGGAGGCGCTGGGCATCACCGGCGAGCGCCTGTGTCCCGTCCCCCCACTGCGGGTCCCGCCGCCCGGCGGCGAGGACGGCGCCGAGGACGCCCTCGCCTATCCGGCCGTACGGCTGTTCGCCGAGCGGGCGGCCGCCGTACGGCCCGGCATCGCCTTCGGTCCCGGCGACGTCGGGCACGTGCTGCGGATCTGCCGGGCGCTCGACGGGCTGCCGCTGGCGCTCGAACTGGCCGCCGCCCGGTTGCGCTCGCTCCCCCTGGCCCAGATCGCCGCCCGCCTCGGGACCGACGATCCCGGACCGGAGGGCGGCGCTCCCCGCTTCGCGCTGCTGTCGCGCGGCAGCCGTACGGCGCAGCCGCGCCACCGGACGCTGCGCGCGGTCGTCGAGTGGAGCTGGGAGCTGCTCGACGAGCCGGAACGCGCGCTCGCGCGGCGGCTGACGGTCTTCGCGGGCGGCGCGACGCTGGAGGCGGCCGAGCGGGTGTGCGGCCTGCCCGACACCGACGGCGTGCTCGCCTCGCTGGTGGACAAGTCCCTCGTCGAGGTGGTGGACGACCGCTACCGGATGCTGGAGACGATCCGCGCGTTCTGCGCCGAACGGCTGGCCGAGGCCGGTGAGAGCGAGTCCACGCGGCGGGCTCACCTCGCGTACTTCCTGGACCTGGCCGCCACGGCGGACCCGCACCTGCGCGGGCCGGACCAGGTCGAGTGGCTGCGCAGGCTGGACGGCGAGCGCGACAACCTGCAGGCCGCCCTGCGCCGCGCCGTACGCGCCGGTGACGTGGCGCCCGCGCTGCGGCTGCTGTCGGCGGTGACCGGCTACTGGCTGCTGCGCGGGCTGCGCGGCGAGGCGGCCCGGCCGGCCGCCGAACTGCTGGGCGGGATCGGCGGCACGCCCCCCGAGGGGCTGGAGGAGGAGCACGTCGTGTGCGCCTGCCTCGTGGCCTGGGGCGGGACGGGCGGGCCCGCCGTGGACGGGCTCGTGGCCGAGGTCGTCCGGCGGACCTACGTCCTGCCCATGCCGCCCCGCCAGCCGTTCCTGCTGGTGCTGCAGGCGATGATCAGCGGTCCTCCCACGAGAGAGCAACTCCACACGATGGAGGACCTGTTCCGCGTGTTCGACCGCGACCCGTGGACGCGGACGCTGAGCCGCTTCAGCCTCTCCTATCTCAAGGTGTTCGACGGCCGGCTCACGGAGGCCGAGCACGAGCTCACCGGTGCGCTGCGGCAGGCCCGCGCCGTGGGGGACATCTGGCTCCGGGTGCTGGTGCTGTCCGCCATGGCGGACGTCGCCGACCGGAGGGGGGACCACGAACGGGTCGAGGCGCTGACCAACGAGGCGCTCGACCTGGCCGAGCGGCTGGGCGCCGCGTCGGACGTCGCGGAGACCCTCTGCCGGCGCGGCTGGGCGCGGATGCGCTCCGGACTCGCGGACGCCGCGAAATCCGACTTCGAGCGCGGCGCCGAGCTGTCGCGGCGGACCGGCGCCCCGGAGACCCTCGCGGCGGCGCTCCTCGGGCTCGGCGAGCTCGCCCGGCTGGCGGGCGACGTGACCGGGGCCCGGCGCCGCTACGAGGCGGCCCTGGCGGAGTGCACGAGCGCGTGGTTCAGCGTGGAGGAGACCCGCTCGCGCGTCTACCTGGCGCTGGGCTGGGCCGCGCAGATGTCGGGCGCCGCCGCCGAGGCGCTGGCGTGGCACCGGCGCGCCCTCACCACCGTGCCCGGCACCCGCAGCCTCGGGATGACCGCCGCGGTCGCGGAGGGGGTCGCCGGCGTCGCGCTGCTGGAAGGAGACCGCGGGCGGGCGGCCTGGCTGCTGGGCGTGGCCGCCGCCCTGCGCGGCGCACCCGCCGCCGGCGACCCGGACGTCGCCCGGATCGAGGCGGGCTGCCGGACCGTCCTCGGCGGTGACGCCTTCGACCGGGCGTACGCCCAGGGCATGGTCTACGCACAGGAGCGGGTGCCGGTCGCGGGGGGCATCACGGGGAGCACGGACGACGCGGCGCTGACCATCGTCGAAGGGCACCTGTCAGCGCTCGGTGGGTGAACGGTCAGCATCCGGGCGCACGCTTGCGGCCATGAACGACACCTCCCGCAAGTGGGGCACGCTGGTCATCGCCTGCCTGGCCATGCTCCTGCTGTCCGTCGACCTCACCGTGCTGCACCTCGCCCTGCCCAAGCTCGGCGAGGACCTCGCCCCCTCGGCCACCCAGCTGCTGTGGATCGCCGACATCTACGGCTTCGCCCTGGCCGCGCTGCTCGTCACCATGGGCAACCTCGGCGACCGGATCGGGCGCAGGCGGCTGCTGCTCGCCGGACTGGCCGCCTTCGGCGCGGCCTCGGTGCTGACGGCGTACGCGCCGAACGCCCCCCTGCTGATCGCGGCCCGCGCGCTGCTCGGCGTGGCCGGCGCGACGATCATGCCGTCGACGCTGTCGCTGGTCCGCAACGTGTTCGCCGATCCGAAGGAGCGGACCACCGCGGTCGGCATCTGGAGCAGCGTCGGGGCGGTCGGGTTCGCCCTCGGGCCCATCGTCGGCGGCCTGCTGCTCGGCCACTTCTGGTGGGGCTCGGTCTTCCTGATCAACGTGCCCGTCGTCGCGGCCGTCCTGGCCGCCGGGCTCGTCGTGCTGCCCGAGTCGCGCAACCCCCGCCCCGGCAGGCTCGACCTCGTCAGCGTCCCGCTGTCCGCCGTGGGCGTGCTCGGCCTGATCTACGCGATGAAGGAGGCCACGACCGGAGGCGTCGCGCGGCCCTCCGTGATCGCCGCCGCGGTGATCGCGGTCGCCGCGCTGGTCCTGTTCGTCCGGCGGCAGACCCGGCTGGCCGAGCCGCTGATCGACATCGCGCTGTTCCGGCGGCGCGCGTTCGCGGCCACGGTCGGCGCCGAACTGGTCGCGGTCTTCGCGATGCTCGCCATGTCGGTGGTCTTCGCGCAGTACTTCCAGCTGGTCCTGGGCTGGTCGCCGCTGACCGCCGGGCTCGCCGGCATGCCGGGCGGCCTGGCCGGAGGCGTCGGCGGCGCGCTGTCCGGGGTGCTCGTGCACCGGTGGGGACGCGGGCCGGTCGTCGGCCTCGGGCTCGTGCTGACCGCGATCGGGTTCATCCTGTTCAGCCGGATCGGCATGGAGACGCCCTATCTCTACATGCTCGCCGCCATGCTCATCCAGGGCGTCGGGATGGGCTTCACGTTCGCGGTGACCGGTGACACGGTGCTCGCCTCGGTGCCCAAGGAGCGGGCCGGCGCGGCTAGCGCGATCTCCGAGACCGCCCACGAGATGGGCGGCGCGCTCGGCATCGCCGTGCTCGGCACCGTGCTGACCAGCGCCTACCGAAACGGCCTGGCGCTTCCGCCCGGGCTGCCCGAGGGCGCGGCGGCCGAGGCCCGCGACACGCTCGCGGGCGCGCTGAAGGCCGCCGCCGCGCTGCCGGGCGACGCCGCGGGGGCCGTCGCGCAGGCCGCGCGGCAGGCGTTCGTCGAGGGCATCCACGTCACCGTGCTGACCGGCGCGGCGATCCTGCTCGTCCTGGCGGTCGCCGTACCGTTCGCGCTGCGCGGCGTGCCCAAGGTGATCCCGGACACACAGGAGGAATCGGTGGACGAGCCGGTCCCGGTCAAGTGACCCCTGCTCAGGTCACCTGGGACAGCCAGCGGTCGTGGGCGCCGCCGAAGGGGCCGGTGCGCGCGCCCACGGCCTCCATCAGCCAGGCGGCCGAACGCTCCGCCTGACGGACGATCTCCTCCGGGTAGCCGTACCGCACCTGGTGGACGGCGAACTCGTCCTCGTCGTCCAGGATGAGCCGGCCGTCCCGCATCCGGAGCACGTCGAGGTCGAGGTCGGCCATGGTGATCCGGCCGTCGCCGCGGACGGGCACCGTGGTGACGTCACAGTAGATCGCGCACCTGTTCGGCCGGGCGTTGAACGTGGCCGTCCACCACGCGTTGCGGGGGAACAGCATCACGAAAGGGTCCGGCCAGACCACCGGCGGCTCGCTCCCCCGCCGGCCGACGGTGCCCGCGGGACAGCCGGTCCAGACGCCGTGCTCGTCCTCGCCCAGCACCCGCGCGTGCTGGTGCCAGTGCAGCGACCCGCCGTACTTGCGGTAGATGATCCTCGCCTCGGACACGGGCGGGACGCTACGCCACGCCCGTCTCCGAGTACAACGGGATTGTCCGTCAGACCTCGACGACCACCGGAATGATCATCGGGCGGCGGCGGTAGGTGTCGCTGACCCAGCGCCCCACCGTACGCCGGATGGTCCGGCGGATCTGCATCTCGTCGGCCACCCCCGCCGCCGCGACCTCCTGCAGCGCGGTCTCGAGCTGCGGGATGACCGCGTCGAACGCGTCGGGGTCGATGCCCGAGCCCCGGGCGGTGATCTGCGGTCCGCCGGTGAGCTTCCCGGTGGTGGAGTCCACGACGACGACGATGGAGATGAACCCCTCGTCGCCCAGGATGCGCCGGTCCTTGAGGGCCACGTCGGTGATGTCGCCCACGGAGGTGCCGTCCACGAAGACGTACCCGCACGGGACCGCGCCGGTGATCCTCGCCTGGCCGTCGACGAGGTCGACGACCACGCCGTCCTCGGCGATCACGATGTTCTCCCGGGGGACGCCGGTCAGCTCGGCCAGCGCGGCGTGCGCCCGCAGGTGCCGCCACTCCCCGTGCACGGGCATGAAGTTGGACGGCTTGGTGAGGTTGAGCACGTACAGCAGCTCGCCCGCGGCGGCGTGGCCCGAGACGTGCACCCGCGCGTTGCCCTTGTGGACCACCCGCGCGCCCCAGCGGTTGAGGCCGTTGATGACCTTGCTGACGGCCGTCTCGTTGCCCGGCACCAGCGACGAGGCGAGCAGGACGGTGTCGCCCTCGGCGATCCTGATCGGGTGGTCGCGGTTGGCCATGCGCGACAGCGCCGCCATCGGCTCGCCCTGGGAGCCGGTGCAGATCAGCACCACGTCCTCCGGCGGCCACTCCTCGATCTCCCGGGAGTCCACGAGCAGGCCACCGGGCACCTTCAGGTAGCCGAGTTCGCGTGCCACGCCCATGTTGCGGACCATCGACCTGCCGATGAGCGCGACCTTGCGGCCGTGCTTCTCGGCCGCGTCCATGATCTGCTGGACGCGGTGGATGTGCGAGGCGAAGCTCGCGACGATGATCCGCTTGGACGCGCTGCGGAAGACGTCGTCGATGACCGGCGCGATCTCCCGCTCACTGGTGACGAAGCCCGGCACCTCCGAGTTGGTGGAGTCGGACATCAGCAGGTCGACGCCCTCGGCCCCGAGCCGGGCGAACGCGCCGAGGTCGGTCAGCCGCCCGTCCAGCGGAAGCTGGTCCATCTTGAAGTCGCCGGTGTGCAGGACGAGACCCGCAGGGGTGCGGATCGCCACGGCGAGCGCGTCGGGGATCGAGTGGTTCACCGAGACGAACTCGCACTCGAACGGCCCGAACGAGCGCCGCTCGCCCTCGACCACCTCGACCTTGACCGGCTGCATCCGGTGCTCGGTCAGCTTGCTCTCGATCAGCCCGAGCGTCAGCCGCGAGCCGACGATCGGGATGTCGCGCCGCTCCCGCAGCAGGTACGGCACCGCGCCGATGTGGTCTTCGTGGGCGTGCGTGAGCACCAGTGCCTCGATGTCGTCGAGGCGCCCCCGTATGTAGTCGAAGTCGGGCAGGATGAGATCCACGCCCGGCTGGTCCGGCTCGGGGAACAGCACGCCGCAGTCCACCACGAGCAGGCGGCCGTCGTACTCGAAGACCGCCATGTTGCGGCCGATCTCACCGAGACCGCCCAGCGCGACGACGCGCAGGCCGTTCTCCGGCAGCGGCGGAGGCGGCCCGAGCTCGGGATGCGGATGACTCATGCCGCCCCCCTCGCCCCGCGCCGTCCGCCGTCGGCGCCCACGCGTCGTTCCCTATGTTCGTTTTCTCTGTACACGTCGCTCATTCGACTCCATCTGCTGATCTAATCCACAAGCTTGAGACCCCCCGTGATGAGGTCCTCGCGAAGCGCCGCGATCTGTTCCCGGGTGGCGTCCACGAGCGGCGGCCGGACGTACCCGGCGTCCTGGCCCACCAGTGTGAGCGCCGCCTTGACCATGATCGCGCCCTGGGTGCGCGTCATGATCGCCGAGACCACCGGGAGGAGCCGGCGGTGGACGGCAAGTGCGTTCCCGACATCGCCCGACCGGTAGGAGTCGACCATCGAGGCCAGCTCCGCGCCCGCCACATGGCCCACGACGCTGACGTACCCGGCCGCGCCGACGGACAGCCACGGCAGGTTCAGCAGGTCGTCGCCGGAGTAGAAGACGAGGTCGGTGGAGGACATCACCTGCGAGGCCGCGAACAGATCGCCCTTGGCGTCCTTGACGGCGGCGATGCGCGGATGCTCGGCCAGCCGGAACAGGGTCTCGGTCGTGATGGGCACCCCGGCACGGCCGGGAATGTCGTACAGCATCACCGCAAGGCCGGTCGCGTCCGCGACGGCCGTGAAGTGCCGGAGCAGGCCCTCCTGCGGCGGTTTGTTGTAGTACGGGGTCACCACCAGGAGACCGTGCGCACCCGCGCGCTCCGCGGCCCGGGCCAGCTCGACGCTGTGCCGGGTGTCGTTGGTGCCGACGCCGGCCACGACCGTGGCCCGGTCGCCCACGGCCTCGACGACCGCGCGGAGGATGCGGTCCTTCTCCTCGTCGGAGGTGGTGGGGGACTCCCCGGTGGTACCGCTCACGACCAGTCCGTCGTTGCGCTGCTCGTCCACGAGATAGGCGGCGAGCCGCTGGACGCCCTCATAGTCGACGGCGCCGTTCGAGTCGAACGGTGTGACCATCGCGGTCAGCGTGCGGCCGAAGGGGGCGTCGGAAGTTCCAGTAGGCGATGCCATAGACCGAACGGTACCCGGATCCGCAGGGGTGATGGACCTCGCCACCCCGTTATGTCCAGTACCGTCCCGCGGTGCCATCCGACAGCGGAAGAGGCCGCCGATATGTGCTCGGGGGTACACACATCAGCGACCTCTAACCGGGAATCGCCGCGCCTTACGCGGACGTTACATGCCGCTGGCGAAATTTTTCCGGAAGGCCGTGTACGACCGGCCATGCGCCCTACGGGCGGAAGATACCCAGGCCGTCAGGCCTTGGCCGCGGGCGGATCGGCAGGCGGCGGGTCGAATCCGTGAGCCCGTCGCGGCTCCGGCCCGGCGGAGCGCGGGCGAATCAGCGTGCCGGAGCGGCTCGGCGTGCCGGGGCGGCTCGGAGATCAATGGGCCTCCCCCGAGAGCAACCGCACCCACAGCACCTGCATCCGCGCGGAGACGAGCCGTTCGCTCTCGCGGATCTCCATCTTCACGCCCCGCGTCGTCCGCCGGATGAACATCAGCCCGCCGGCCGAGCACAGCTCGTAGATCGTCGCCTTGCACTCACACGTGTGCCTGTGGACCCGCACGCGGTCACTGCGGTTGGTGGGTTTCGACCACGCGATTTTCTGGTGCCTGTCCCTCGGAGGGCTGGCATGGATGCCGTGATAGGGCGGCGGGAGGGGAATATCGGCACCTGGCCGCTTAGCGGCTATATCACCCATTAGCAGCCCTTTCACCAGGCAAAGTTGGAGTCACAGGCCATCCCCGTCACTCTCGGTGGCCCGGCGAATACGCCAAGATTTGGAAGACCCGTCACCCCCTCAGGGATGGATTGATGGCAAACTCTGATCCGGTCTACCTGCGTGTAGTCGAGGACATTCGCCGCCAGATCGTCGACGGCACGCTCCCCCCGGGCGCACCGATCCCCTCGCGGCACCAGATCACCCGTAAATACAGCGTCGGAGAGACGGCCGCCCGCCACGCGCTGCGCGTGCTCGCGCAGGAGGGCCTCATCATCGGCCGCGTGGGCTCCGGGCACCGGGTGCGGGAGAAACCGATCCTGCTCCCGCTCCACCGCAGCCGCCTCCCCGAGCCGCACGCCGCCTTCGTCGGCGACATGCAGGCGGGCGGGCGGCAACCCAGCTGGAGCTGGCGCAGCGAGCTCGCCGACGCCCCACCCGACATCGCCCGTCGGCTGCGTATCGGCGAGTGCAGCCCGGTGATCCGGACCCGATACGTCTTCCGCGGCGACGGGCGTCCGGTGCAGCTGCTCACGACGTACGAACCGGTCGAGCCGGGGCAGAGTCAGGCGCCCGAGGAGGGCACGTACGAGCGCAGGAGCGCGGCCTTCCGTCTCGCGGCGAGCGGCATGCCGCTCACCGAGATCAGCGAGACCGTGCACGTCCGCGTTCCCCAGCCGACCGAGAGCGACCTGCTGGAGCTGCCCGCGGGCGTCCAGGTGCTCCAGATCGAGCGCACGTACTGGGCCGGCGAGCGGCCGGTGGAGACGAGCGACGCCGTGGTGCCCGGCGACAGGTTCCGCCTGGTCTACGGCATTCCCAGCCCCCTCTGACTGTCGGTGCCCACTGGTACAACCGATCCGGATCCCCCATCCGGAGGTGCCGATGCGCGTCAAGGACATGCCCCTGGCCGACCAGCCGCGTGAGCGGCTGATGACCTCCGGAGCCGCGGCGCTCGCCGACAGGGAGTTGCTCGCCCTGCTGCTCGGCTCGGGCAGCAGGGGCGTGAGCGCCGTCGAACTGGCCTCCCAGCTCATCGCCCACTGCGGCGACCTCGGCGAGCTGGCCAGATCCGAGGCCCATCGGCTGCTCGCCGTCCCCGGCGTGGGTCCCGCGAAGGCCGCCCGCGTGGCGGCCGCGTTCCATCTCGTACGGCGGGCCCAGGCGGAGCCGGAGCGAAGCCGGATCACCTGCTCGGCCGACATCGCTTCGGCTGCCGCTCCCCTGCTCCACGGGCAGCCGCGCGAGCGGCTCGTCGTGGTGGTGTGCGACGGCCGCGGCGCGGTGCTGCGCCGGACCGTGGTCACCGAGGGCGGCAGCGACCACACCCCCGCGCCCGTCCGCGACATCGTCACCACCGTCCTCCTCTCCGGCGGGGCCGCCTTCGGCCTCGCCCACAACCACCCGAGCGGATCGCTCGACCCCAGCCCCGCCGACGTCGAGGTCACGGCCCGCCTCCACGAGGCCGCCGACACCGTCGGCCTCCGCTTCCTCGACCACGTGATCGTCACCGACACCGCCTGGCGCCGCGTCCCACACAATGAGTAGCGAGGTCATAACTATAAGTACCGACGTTACTACTGGTCTATAGCCCGTATCTGCCAGCGCCTTGAGCTGTAGCATTTTGTGCGATGATGTCTGTTTCGGTCTATCGTTTGATCGTGCTCGACCGAGATGGACCCGTACCTGTCTACAAGCAGATCGCCGAGATCCTCCGAGATCGCATCGACAGCGGCGAGCTGGCCCCCGGCAATCCCATGCCGAGCGAGGCGCAACTGGAGGCCGAGTACGGCATAGCGAGGACGACGGCGCGCCGGGTTGCCCGGGAGCTACGCGAGCAGGGTCTCGTCTACACGGTTCAGGGCGAGGGCACCTTTGTCGGCGATCAGGCCGCTCCGCGTGTGCGCCGGAAGAAACCCCTCTACCAGGAGATCGCCGAAGAGGTCGCACAGCGCATCCGACGACAGGAATTCAAGCCGAACCGCGCCATTCCCAGCGAAAAGGCACTCATGAAGCAGTACGGCGTGGCCAAGGTGACCGTGCGACTGGCCGTCGGCTTCCTCCGGGACCAGGGCTACGTCTTCACCGTCCCCCACCGCGGCACTTATGTGTCATCTCCGGATAACTGGCCGCAGGACTGACCCGCGATTCAAGGAAACGCGTCGCACCGGCGCGTGCGGCTCCTAACGTGGTGGCGTGCTTGACCACGACGGCGACACGCATCTCTACCTTCAGGTGAGCGAGATCCTGCGTCGGCGGATCGAAGACCTCGCGCCCGGCTCGCCCGTCCCCAGCTAGGCGGCCGTTCAGAGCGAGTTCGGTGTCGCGCGGACAACCGCACACCGGACCCTGCGGCTACTTCGGGATGAGGGTCTCGTATACACAGTCCACGGCCGGGGGGACGTTCGCCGGCAACTCCGACGCAGAAGCTGTGGCGGCACCTCGTTCGACCCCTGCTTACCGGCAGATCGCCCAGGGAATCGTCGAGCTGATACGACAGGGCAGCCTGGCGCCCCGCCGTCCGGTACCGAGCGAGGCGACCCTGGCGCAACGACATGGCGTGGCCCGCGAAACCGTGCGACGAGCCATGGCCGTACTTCGAGAGGCAGGCTGGGTCTACACCGTTCCCCAACGCGGGACCTATGTGTCGCCGCCCGAGGACTGGCCGCAGGATTAAGGATCCGCGAGCGGACGAGCACGGTGAGTGCGGCGGGCACGAGGCGGAGCGGCCGAGCCTCGGGAATGGTCAGCGGCCCGTACGGATGGCGGTGAGGAACCCACCGCCCGACGGGCCGGGGACGGGACGGCCGTAGGAGGAGGCGACGTCGGCGCGATCGTGGATCTGCGGCCGCCAGCCGTGCCGGCCGAGCCAGCCGGGGGCGTCCTCGCGCAGCCCTCCCCTCCACAGCGAGGTGAACTCGTCCATCGTCGTCAGGCCGCGAGTCCGGGCAAGGACGGCGGAATCGGCGATGCCGCCGTGCTCGAAGGCGAGCCGACTGCCCGGCCTGGAGAGCTCGCCGATCTCGGTCAGTAGACGTGTCACCTCGTCGGCCGTCAGGTAGAGCAGCAGTCCTTCGGCGAGCCACGCGGTCGGTACGGCATGGGCGAACCCGGCCGCGACCAGCTCGCCCACCCCGCTCTCGCGCAGGTCGGCCGGAACGACCCTGCGCTCGCACACGGGCAGTGCGCCCGCTCCGTCCAGCACCGTCTCCTTGAACGCGAACACCTCGGGGAGGTCGAGCTCGAAAACCCGCACTCCGCGCGGCCACGGCAGCCGGAAAGCACGTGTGTCGAGCCCTGCGGCGAGCAGGACCACCTGGGTGCAACCGGCGGCCGTCGCGGCGAGCAGGTAGTCATCGAAAAACCGCGTCCGCAGGACCCCGTGAAAGGCGAACACCGCCCCCAGGGATGCCTGCGGCCCCCCTTTGGCGAGGTCTTCTGAGACGGGCGGCCCGGGGAACGCGCCCGGCACAGCGTCCAGGAATCTCTGTGCGTACGGGTCGTCGAACAGGCGGTCATCTTTGAGGCTCTCGCGAGCCCTCACCATCGCCATCCCCAGGGCCGTCTTCGCCACGCCCTCCAGTGCACCTTGCGGCTCCATGGTCCACCTCCTCATATCGCCAACGATACATCGTTAGAGATGTTTCGCTGACGATGTAACCTGTGGCGCATGGACGGCGGACGACTGCACCGGCTGGGCAAGCGCCTCATCGAACTGTCCTCACAGGTCACCGGCGAGGCCGGTGACCTGTCGCTGACCCCTGGCGAGGCAGCCGTCCTGGAGGATGTGATCAAGCACCCCGCCAGCTCGATCAGCGAGATCCACCAGCGGACAGGATTCGTACAGAGTCATGTGTCCGCGTCGGTGTCGCGTCTCAAAGCTCGCGGGCTGGTGAAAGCCACGACCGACCCGGACGACGGGCGGCGCACCCGCGTCGCCATCGCCGACGAAGCCCTACAGGCGATCAGCCGCCGTGCGGCCCGCGACATCAACCAGGTGATCGGCCACACCGTCACCGACCCCGCTCGGGCCCGCCGGGCGACCGAGTTGCTGGAGGAGCTGGCCGACCTCCTGCTCTGACGAGCGACAGAATCCGGACGTAGAGAGATGGCGGTTTCACCGTGCGTGATCGACCTGGCGTCCCTATCCTGTCGGGCATGCCAGTAACCGAGGAGCGCATCGACGCCATAGAGCGGGAGATCACCGGCATCAGGAGCGATGTCCGGCTGCAGAACGCCATGCTGATCAAGTGCGGTGAGCAGATGAGCGATCTGCGCACGGGTCAGCACGAGCTACGGAAGGGCCAGGAAGAGCTTTACGCCATCACAGCCGAGCTACGTGCCGGTCAGGAGGAGATCCGCGAGACATTGGAGGAGTTCCGCTCCGCGTTCGCCGTCGTGCTCGATGAGATCCGGCAGCAGAAAGCGTGGCGGGAGGAGTTCTCCGACAAGCTCGCTCGTGTGATCGCCAAGAGTGAGGGCATCGACGCGTAGCCGCGTTCGTCAGGCGACTCCCCCAATTCCCCTCCGCGCTTCCTTGGGCATCAGGGGAGTCGCCTGACGAGGCCACGTTCCACCGGCTCTGCCGCCGGCGAAAAGGGCAGACGGGACGTTCAGGCGACGGGGTCCGTACATCGATTTACGTACGGGCATGGCCATCCGCGGGCGGATGCCGCGGCAGCCTGTGCCTGCGAGGCTCCGGGGCATGCGCAGGCGAACAGCATGGGTGATCTTCATCGTCGCGGTCATCACGACTTCGGTGCTCGTCTATCCATACCTGGGCCTTGATGCCGACGACAGCCGCCTCGATGTGCGCGACGGACTGCACTACTACGTTCTGGTCGGTCATATCTGGACCGCCGGGGTCGCGCTCGTGCTCGGTCCCTTGCAGTTCATGCCCAAGATCCGGGCGCGCAGGCGGGTCCACCGGACACTCGGCCGGCTCTATCTCCTCCTCGGCGTTCTGCCGTCCGCGGTGGCCACGATCCCGGTCGCGCTGTGGTCGGGCCGCCTCATGACGCAGATCGGCCTCACGACCGCGGCCGTCCTGTGGCTGCTCACCGGTGGCCTCGCGTACCGGGCAGCCCGCCGACGCGACTTCACCGCCCACCGCGACTGGATGATGCGCAACTACGCCCTGACGTTCCTCGCGGTCACCGCGCGCGTCCTCGTTCCCCTCCTCCTGCTGGTGCAGATCCCCTTCCGCAGAGCCGAAGCGATAGGAGATCTCGCGACCTCGATGATCCCGATCGGTCAGACGCTGGGCTGGATCGTCAACCTGGTCCTGGTCGAAACCATCATCAGGAGGCGCCTGTCCGAAGAAGCCCGCAAAATGAAACTGCTCAATCGATGAGGGCCATGGCCCTGTCGGTCAGGCCCGCCGGGGCGGTCTTCGGGCTGCCGGCGTCGAAGGGCGGCCGCGGATCGTACTCGATCGCGAGCTGAACGGCCTGCGCCGTCTCCTCGTCGCGCATCGCGGCCAGCAGGGTCAGGGCCATGTCGATCCCGGACGAGACGCCCGCCGCCGTCACGACCTTGCCGTCGACCACCACGCGCTCGCTGACCGGCTCGGCGCCGAACCCGGCGAGCTGGGCGAGCCATCCCCAGTGGGTGGTCGCCCTGCGGCCCTTCAGCAGCCCCGCCGCGCCCAGCAGGAACGAGCCGCTGCACACCGAGGTGGTCCACCGCGTCCGCTCATGGGCCCGCGCGATCCAGCCCAGCAACTCCGCGTCGGACAACGCCTCGATCGTCCCGGGTCCCCCGGGCACGACGACCACGTCCGGCGCGGGCAGGTCCTCGTACGACGCGGTCGCCGCGAGGCTGAGGCTTCCCCGGTCGTCGAGCACCGGCCCGGGCTCGGCCGCGACGAACGTGACCGTACAGCCCGGCGCGAAGGCCAGCACGGTGTACGGCCCGACGGCGTCGAGCGCGGTGAACCGGGGATAGAGGGGGATCGCGATGTTCATGATCTGCTGCCTTCCTTCGATCGGAACCGGCGGCGGTAGTCGCCGGGTGAGACGCGCCAATGCCGGCGGAAGACCCGGTAGAGGGTCTCGGGAACGCCGAGCCCGGCCTCCCTGGCCACCCGGTCCAGGGGATGAGCGGTGGTCTCCAGCAGCCGCCGCGCCGCGTCGGCCCTGCTGCGTTCGACGTACCTGCCGGGTGAGACCCCGGTTTGCTCGGTGAAGACCCGGGAGAAGTGCCGCTCGCTCATTCCCGCCCGCCGGGCGAGCGCGGGAACGCTCAGGTCCTCGGCGGGGTTGGCGTCGATGAACGCCTGGATCTCCCGCAGCGGCTCGGCGCGGGGGACGGCGGCCCGCATGGGGGCGCTGAACTGGCTCTGCCCGCCCGGGCGGTGCAGATACACCACGAGCCCGCGGGCGACGTCGCGGGCGACCTTGTGACCGTGGTCGTCGGCCACGAGCGCGAGCGCGAGGTCGACGCCCGAGCTGACCCCGGCCGAGGTCCAGACGTTCCCGTCGCGGATGTAGATGGGATCGGCGTCCACCTCGACGTCCGGATAGCGGTCGGCCATCTCACCCGCGACCAGCCAGTGGGTGGTCGCGCGCCTGCCGCCCAGCAGCCCCGCCTCCGCGAGGAGGAAGCCGCCGTTGCACACCGAGGCGACCCGCCGGGCCCCGGCCGCCAGCCGGGCGACGCCCGCGACCAGCTTCCGGTCGCGCAGGTGCTCCGGCACCGACAGCCCACCCACGACCATCAGCGTGTCGATCGGCCCCGCGACCTCGCCCAGCGGCGTCTCCGCGAGGGTCGCGATCCCGTTCTGGGCGGGTACGGCACCGGCGCGCACGGCCGTCACCTCGACCCGGTAACCGGGCTCGGGCACGAGCAGGTTCGCCGTGGTGAAGACGTCGGCCGGCCCGGCGAGATCGAACATCTGGAAGCCATTGAAGATCACGATGACCACGCGTCGCTGCATGCCTCAATGCTCGCGAGCACGGCCTCATGGCGTCAACGACACAGAGATTGCACATCACGCCATGACAACCGGCCCGCCCGAGACGATCTGGGGGCGCTGTCGATATGGTCGCCTCTCGTTCGTCGTCATCATGTGCGGCGCCTCGCCGCGCGAGGTGACGACAGGACTGACAGGAGTTCGGGCTGTGAAGTACATGCTGTTGATCAACGCCGGTGCGGCCGACGCGAACGGCGCGGGCGCCGAGGGCTCCGAGGGCTCCGAGGGCTCCGAGGGCTCCGAGGGCGACTTCCAGGAATGGGTGAACTACGACAAGGCCGTACGGGACGCGGGAATCTGGGTCTCGGGTGAGTCGCTGGCGGACCTGGTGACCGCCACGACGGTCCGGGTCGGCCCGGACGGGCAGCGGTCCGTCGTCGACGGCCCGTTCGCGGAGACCCGTGAGGTCCTCGGCGGTTTCTACGTCATCGACGTCCCGAACCTGGACGTCGCGCTGGACTGGGCGGCCCGCTGCCCGGGGGCACGCGGCAGCGGTTCGGTCGTGGTGCGGCCGGTCGCCGACTTCGGGGCCTGAGCGCGGTGCGGGAGCAGGCGTCCGGCACCGGCAGGGCGGTGGAGTCGGTGTTCCGGGAGGAACACGGGCGCCTGCTGGCCTCTCTCGTGCAGAGGTTCGGCGACCTGGACCTGGCCGAAGAGGTCGCCTCCGAGGCGATCGAGGCGGCACTGGTGCACTGGCCGGCGCAGGGCGTCCCCGTCAAACCCGGAGCCTGGCTCCTGACGACGGCCCGGCGCAAGGCTGTCGACCGGTTGCGCCGGGACCAGACCTATGCCGCCCGGCTCGCCGTGCTGCAGGTGGAGGCGGACCGGGCCGATCCCGCTCCGCCCGCGGACGCCGACGCCGATCTTCCCGACGAACGGCTGCAACTGTTCTTCACCTGCGCCCACCCGGCTCTGCCGGATGAGGCGCGCGGGGCTCTGATGCTGCGCTGCCTCGCCGGGTTGACCACCCCGGAGGTCGCGCGGGCGTATCTCGTCCCGCCGGCCACGATGGCCCAGCGGATCGTACGGGCGAAGAAGAAGATCCGTGCGGCCCGGATCCCGTTCAGGGTGCCCGGGACCGACGAGCTGCCGGTGCGTCTGCCGGGGGTGCTCCAGGTCCTGTACTCGGTCTTCACGGAGGGGTACGCGGCCAGTTCGGGGCCTGATCTGCAGCGGCCTGATCTCGCCGAGGAGGCCATCCGGCTGGCGCGGATCCTGCGGCGGCTGTTGCCCGCCGAGCGAGAGGTCACCGGGCTGCTGGCGCTGATGCTGCTGGTCCACGCCCGGCGCGAGGCCCGCACCGGCCCGGACGGAGAGCTCGTGCTGCTGGAGGACCAGGACCGCGGCCGCTGGGACCGCGCCATGATCGAGGAGGGCCTCGCGCTGGTGCCCGTCGCACTGACCGGCGGTCCGCCCGGGCTGTACGGAGTGCAGGCCGCGATCGCCGCTCTGCACGACGAGGCGGCAGATCTGGAGACCACCGATTGGCCCCAGATCGTGGCCCTTTACGAAGTAATGCTCGCACTGGACCCGTCACCCGTCATCGCGCTAAACCGGGCGGCGGCCGTGGCGATGCGCGACGGCCCGCACGCGGGCCTGGCATTGCTCGACGAACTGGCCGACGAGGAGCGGCTGCGCGGCTACCACCCGTACCACGCCGCCCGGGCGGACCTGCTGCAGCGCCTCGGACGACTCGACGAGGCCGCGGCGGCCTACCGCCGCGCCCTCGAGCTGGCCGGCACCGAACCCGAACGGGCCCACCTGCGACGCAGGCTCGGCGCAACCGAGTCGCCCGCCCCGAACGGCGTGATGGACACCTGACGTGCGGTGTCCCCCACGGTGTCTCCGGCGAGCCGGCCCGACGCCGGCGGGCACCGGGGCCCAGCCTCAGGCGGCGAGCAACTGGGCCACGACGATGACGTTGCCGTAGAGGTCGGCGAAGTGCAGCGAGCGGCTGTCGGGGTCCTCACGCTCGTCCCAGACCCGTACGCCGTGCTCGCGCAGCCGCTTGGCGACCACGTCGAGATCGGCGGTGTAGAGGACGAGCAGCGGCTGCCCGCCCGTCTGCCTGCCCACGAGCTCACGCTGCCGCGCGGAGGTGATCGGCATCAGCCACAGCCCCACTCCCTCCTGTCCGGGCAGCCCGATGTGCAGGAAGCGGTAGCCGCCCGCCACGTAGTCGTGCAGGACGGCGAAGCCGAGCACGTCGCGGTAGAAGGCCAGCGCCTCGTCGGCGTCGTCGACGAGCACCACCACCCGGCCGATCGCGGAGAAGAGAGCGTCATCCGTGGTCATGGGCCGCACCCTAGTTGGCGCCTCCGACATTCCGGCGGTCGGCCGGGAGCCGGTCATGCGCCGTGGACGTCCCCGAAAGGGTCCACGATGGGCCCCACGAGCATCGGGCGGGCGAGCATGTCCTCCGTGAACGGCACCCCGGTGATCTTCGCCGCCAGGGCGAACCCCCTCGTCAGGGCGGTGCCGTGGTTGTCCTCCCAGGCGGCGTCCCACGCGGCCTCGTCCTCCGGCGTGTCCAGTCCCATCCCCAGCTCGCGCATGTGGCCGTTGAGCCGGTCGGGGTCGGAGCCGTAGCGCTCGTACGGGTGCCGCGGCCGATAGCAGGTGACGATCGTGCCGTCGATCGCGTACTCGAAGCCGTGGTCGGCGGCGTAGTCGTGCCGGGTGACCGCCACCACCTCGCAGCCCCGTGACAGCCTGGGCAGCACCTCGTGGAGCGTGACCATCCAGCCGGAGGGCTCGATGGCCACGCACCACTCGCCGGCCTGGAAGACGCCCACGTGGCCGCCGCCGTCTCCGCCGTCCGTGTCCTCGACGAACTCGTACACCTTGTCGTCGAGCTCGGCGAAGCCGGACTCCCGGCCGGAGTCCTCGCCTCGGCTGAAGCGGCGCACGACCTCCGCGGGGTCGAGCCCGCGGAAGAAGGCCACGCTGAAGATCACGCCCAACGGGCCGCCGCCCCCGCTCTCGGGCACGTCGAGCCACTGGAACGGGGCCAAGGGATCGGTCGTCGTCATGCGGGCCAGGGTGGCAGGCCGTACCGACAATTCCGCCTGAGCGAGCGTCACTCCTCGCCGGAGAACCGCTCCCAGGCGGACTGGCGGGTCATGCCGAGCGCGGCGCCGATCCTGGCCCAGGTGGCGCCGCGGTCACGCGCCCGCTGCACCCAGACCCGCAGGTTGTCCTCGACCTGCGCGCTCACCGCGGCGATCCGCGG
This sequence comes from Microbispora sp. ZYX-F-249, assembly GCF_039649665.1. Lineage (NCBI taxonomy): Bacteria > Bacillati > Actinomycetota > Actinomycetes > Streptosporangiales > Streptosporangiaceae > Microbispora > Microbispora maris. The sequence goes on from NZ_JBDJAW010000017.1 coordinate 70,045, forward strand.
CAGGAACTCCAGGATCTGCTCGACCGTCATGCTCTCGGTGTAGGAGATCTCCGGCGTCTCGACGGGCTGAGCCGCCAGGATCTCGGCGCAGAGCCCGACGCACTCGTTGCAGATGTGGACGCCGGCACCGGCGATCATCTTGGCCACGGCGGTCTTCGGCTTGGAACAGAACGAGCAGCGGATGTCCTGTTCCGCCACAGAAGGAGCGGACATGTCGCCTCCACGGGATGTAATGTCAGGCTGTTCCTGACGATCGACACCGAGACTAGTCCCGTCAGGAGCAGCCTGACAATAGATCATCCGGTAAGCGATGTTTCCCGCACCCTCGTTCCCGGGTCAGCTCTTGGGGCCGAAAGGCGTGCGGGACCTCTCCCTTGCGTCCGCAGCGCGGGCAGGGGCGGTATCGCCCGGACCACCAGGTGGCCTTGAGCGTCCCGCTGCCCTTGCACTTGGGACATTCGGCCACCTCACCCGCGGCGGCGAGGGAACTCGCATCGCCCGCCTCCCGTCGGCACCGGTCGCACGGGAGAGGACGCCGGGCGGCCCCCGGCCGGTGACAGCCGGGCCCCGCTTCGTTGAAGTCACAGGTCCCCGGGTCGCGGCCCTCAGACCCGCTCGGGCTGAAGCGCTGCGGCCTGCCGCACGTCGGCCCGGGGGCGCCGCAGGACGACGAGCGCCACCGCGAAGGCGGAGATCAGCAGGGCGAGGGAGACCGTGAAGGCCAGGCGGTAGCCGCCGGTCAGCGCGACCGCCTCGCCCGCCCCACCCGCCAGCAGCCCCTCCGTACGGGTGGCGGCCAGCGTGGACAGCAGGGCGACGCCGGCGGCCATCCCGACCTGCTGGGTGGTGTTGAACACCCCCGAGACCAGGCCGGCGTCGTCGGAGCGGGCGTCGGACATGCCGAGCGAGGTCAGCGCCGGAAGCACCAGTCCCCCGCCCATGATGAGCACCATCACGGGGAGCAGGTCGGTCACGTAGCGGGCGTCGACGGGAACGCGGGTGAGCCAGGCCATCGCGCCGATCAGGAGCACCAGGCCGCCCAGCAGTACGGCACGCGCGCCGAACCGGGTGCTGAGCCGCGGGGACACGAACAGCGACATGATCGCGATGGACAGCGCCGCCGGGAGCATGGCCAGGCCGGTGCCGAGCGCGTCATACCGGAGCACCTGCTGCATGAACAGCGCGACGACGACCTGGAAGGCGAACATCGCGCCCAGCGTCAGGATCTGCACGAGGTTGGCGCCGGCGACGGTGCGCGAGCGGAGGATCCGCAGCGGCATGAGCGGGGTGCGGGCGGTCGCCTGCCGGACGGCGAACGCGGCCAGCAGCACGAGCGCCACCACGCCGAACCACAGGGAGCGCGGGCCGAACCGCTCGATCTGGACCACACCGTAGATGCCCAGCATGAGACCGGCGGTGACGAGCAGGGCGCCCAGGGCGTCCGCGCCCGCCGACAGGCCGAGCCCTCGATCGGCCGGCAGCGCCCGGACCGCCAGCGCGATCGTGACGACGCCGATCGGCACGTTGATCAGGAAGATGTAGTTCCAGCCCAGCGTGTCGGTGAGCACCCCGCCGAGGACCTGGCCCAGCGACGCTCCCGCGGCGCCGGTGAAGCTGAAAACGCCGATGGCCTTGGCCCGCTCCCCCGCGTCGGTGAAGGTCGTCACCAGGATGCCGAGGACGACCGCCGAGGCCATGGCGCTGCCGACCCCCTGGAGGAACCGGGCGCCGATCAGCATCCCCGGCCCGGAGGCGGCTCCGGCCAGCAGGGACGCGGCGGCGAAGACGGCGTTGCCCGCCAGGAACATGGCCCGGCGGCCGACCAGGTCGCCCAGCCGGCCGGCCAGCAGGAGCAGGCCGCCGTACGCGATGAGGTAGGCGTTGACGGTCCAGCTCAGCTCGGCGGGCGCGAAGCCGAGATCCCGCTGGATGGCGGGCATGGCCACGGTCACGATGCTGCCGTCGAGAACCGTCATCAGCATCGTGGCGGACAGCACGCCCAGCACGAGCCAACGGGATCGAGGTATGCGCGACATGGGGTCGCCTCCTGTTCATGAGGAACAGGCACGACCGTAGCAGATAGTTTTGTTGTAGACGATCCCTTACGGACCCATCAGCCGCGTTGACGCGCCCTCCGGACCGGCCGGGGCGCCTCCACAGGAGTGGCCAGATGGCCAGTGACCAGGCGGTTCAGTGCCCGGAGGAGCACCTCCGCCTCCTCCTGCGGCAGCGACCCGAGAGCGGCCCGGTGCACCCCGTCGACGATCTCCTGGCTCCGCTTCGCCACCTCCGCGCCCTTCTCGGTGACCGCGACGATCCGGGCGCGCCGGTCCGTGCTGGACGGGCGCCGCTCGGCGAGGCCTGCCTCCTCCAGGGCGTCGAGGGTGACCACCATCGTGGTCTTGTCCATGTCACCGAGCTCGGCGAGCTGGATCTGCGTACGCTCCTCCTCCATCGCGTGGACGAGCACGCAGTGCATGCGCGCCGTCAGGCCGATCTCGGCGAGGGCCGCCGCCATCCGCGTACGCAGCACGTGGCTGGTGTGATCGAGCAGGAAGGACAGGTCGGGCTCGTTACGCGAGGGTGCCATGGCCGTCATGCGCCCAGGCTACCAATTCGTCCGATTGCGGATTATCTCCAAAGGTCACAGTGCGCGCAGGGCGGCCTCGATCGACGCCCGACCCGCCGGGACGAGCGGGAGCCGTACGGCGGCGGTGGGAATCCGGCCCTGGGCGTGCAGGACACCCTTCAGGACGGTCGGGTTGGGCTCGGCGAACATGGCCGCCGACATGAGCGACAGCCGGTGACCGAGAGAGCGGGCATGGTCCACCTCCCCGGCGTGCCAGGCCCGGACGAGCTCCGCGAAATCGCCGGTACGCAGGTGGGCGGAGGCGAGGATGCCGCCGGAGGCGCCCAGCGCGAGCAGCGCGGACAGGAACGGGTCGTCTCCGGCGAGCACCGCGAAATCGGCCGGCGGGTCGGCGAGCAGGGCGATCGTGTCAGAGTCGACGCCGCCGACCGCGTGCTTGACCCCGGCCACCATGGGCAGCTCACCCAGCCGGCGCAGCGTGCCCGCGCCCACGGACTGCCCGGTTCGATAGGGGATGTTGTAGACGATCAGCGGCACCGGGGTCTGCTCGGCCAGCGCGGTGAAGTGGGCGAGCACGCCCGCCTCGGACGGCCGGACGAACGCCGGGACCGTCACCAGCGCCGCGTCCGCCTCCCCCTTGAGAGCGCGCAGCGCCTCGGCCGTGCTCCGCGTGTCGGCCGACCCCGCGCCGACCGTGAGCGTGGCGCCTCGTTCGCGGCAGACCCGGCCGCAGATCTCGATCACCGCGCGCCGTTCCTCCTCGGCCAGCGTGGCGACCTCCGCCGTGGTGCCGAGCGCGACGAGCCCCGACGCGCCGTCGTCGAGCACGGCGTGCGCCAGGGCTTCGAGCGCGTCGACAGCGATCTCGCCGTCCTCGCCGAACGGAGTGATCAAAGGGACATGAACACCGGAAAGAGCCATGCCACGATCCTTCCGGCGAGCAACCGTGTAGGTCCAGTTCGCGTTTCTGTCGAAACCGTTAAGCTGAACTGATGCTCGGCACTCACCGCCCCGGCCCGCGCTGATGCTCGACGTCCGCAGGCTCCGCCTGCTTCGTGAACTCGCCCACCGGGGCACGATCGCGGCGGTGGCCGAGGCGCTGACGTTCACTCCCTCGGCCGTCTCCCAGCAGCTCGCCGCGCTGGAACGCGAAGCGGGGGTCGCCCTGCTGGAGCGCACCGGACGGCGCGTCGTCCTCACCCCCGCCGGAGTGGCGCTGGTGCGGCACGCGGAGGCCGTGCTCGAACGGCTGGAGCAGGCGGCGGCGGAACTGGCCGCGGCCAGGAGCGATCTGTCCGGGATACTGCGGATCGGCGCCTTTCCCACGGCGACCCGCGCCATCCTCCCCTCGGCCCTGGCGGCGCTCGCGCGGAGCCACCCCGGCCTCGCGCCGATGGTGGACGAGGTCGATCCCGCCGAGGTCGCGCCCAGGCTGCGCACCGGCGAGCTCGACGTCGCCCTGGTCCACGAGTACGACTTCGTCCCGGCCGAGCCCGACCTCGCGCTGGACGCCGTCCCCCTCCTCGACGAGTTCATGTACCTGGCCACCCCGCACACCGTCGGCGGCGAGGGCGACGCGGCCACGCTCCTCGCCTGCCGCGACGTGCCCTGGATCGCCTCCACTCCCGGCACGCTCTGCCACGCGATGACCGTACGGGCCTGCCAGGCGGCGGGGTTCTCCCCCCGGGTACGTCACCACATCGACGACTTCGCCACGGTGCTGGCGATGGTCGCCGTCGGGCAGGGCGTGGCGCTCGTGCCGGAGCTGGGAGCCGCCGACCCGCCCGGAGGCGTCACGCTGACCGCGCTGTCCATGCGCCGCCGCACCCGCGTCGCCTTCCGCCGGGGCGCCGGCGGTCACCCCGCCGTCGTCGCCCTGATCGCGGCCCTGCGTTCGGCCGTCCGATAGGGGTCAGAAGACCGGGATGATGTCCTCCGGGTCGATGACGTCGACCTCCACGCCGTCGATGTCGAGCTCGGGGATCGCGGGGAACTCGATGCCCCACCGCTCGACGATGGCGCGCACCCGGGCCATGGCCAGCCGCCAGTTGTCGGCCTGCTCCTCGTACGACAGCACCCCGAGGCCGCCCTCCCGCGCGTGGTCCATGAGCACGCGGTGGTTGTGCAGGAAGTACGGCGGAAGCTCCCAGAAGCCCTCGGGCGGCTCCCACAGGATCATCGACAGGAACACGAACCCGGCGCGCAACTGGCGCGTGATCAGGCCGCGCACGTCGTCGGTGAGCCCCGGCCACTCGTTCTCCAGGATCGTCATGCAGATCTGGAGGTGACGCGACTCGTCCCGGCCGATCTTGTGGAACATGTCCGAGAACAGGGGGTGCTCGGTGCCGGAGGCCATCCCGCGGAACAGCGTCGAGGCCGCCATCTCCCCCATCATGAAGCTCGTGAACAGCACGGCGAGCGAATACTTGCCCACGGCCGCGTTGTAGCCGTTCCAGTAGCGCCCGCCGTTGTGGTAGAGCCAGCCGATGTTGTTGTGCGCCGCTCGCTCCAGGTCGGTGGAGGGCTGCCAGTCCAGCGGGCCGCCGGGCCACAGCCGCGCGATCGCCCGCTGGCAGCACTCCTCGTGGTTCATCTCGTCACGGGTGATCGAGAAGAAGCACTTGCGTACGGGATCCTCCTCGTGCTTCTCGAACGCCTGGATCGTGGCGCGGGCGAAGACGGCGGGGCCGGAGGCGTCGAAATTGGCCAGCACGGAGAACCAGTACATGATCCCCAGCCGCTGCTCGGCCGTGAACTCGCCGGGGTCGAGCAGGTTCCACGGCAGGTCGGCGGGGTTCCAGACCATGCGCTTGGACTTCTCGTAGATCGCCGCGAGCTTCCCGGTCTCCACCCGCCACTCCATCGGGTAGATGTTGGGCTGCGGGATCTCGGGAGCCGGCCAGAAACCGCCCTCGGGAACCACGACGTCCGACATCGTCTCACCATCCCCGCGCCTGTGACTCACGTCACCATGTAACAGTGTCAGCCTCATCCTGCGCCGTGCCGTCACACCAATCAAGTGCCCACGCTGTGCCGCCGGCGGCCGGCCTGTGTGAGGGCGACGCAGACGAGCACGGCCAGAGCCGCCACGATCGTCGCGGCGCCGATCTCCTCGTTGAGCAGCAGCCATGCCCACACCAGCGTGAGCAGCGGTTGCGCGAGCTGGATCTGCCCGGCACGCGCGATCCCGCCCATCGCGAGCCCGGCGTACCACGGGATGAACCCGAGGAACATCGACACCAGGGCGACGTACGCGAACCCGGCGAGCGACACGGCCGAGGGCTCCACGGGGGTGGTGACCGCCAGCACCACCGTCACGGGCACGGTGAGCGGGGCCGCCAGCACCAGGGCGTACGAGATGACCCGCCAGCCGGGCGTCTCCCGCGCCAGGCGCCCGCCCTCTGTGTAGCCGAGGGCGGCCGACAGCAGCGCGAGCACGAGGAGCAGGTCCGCCCCGGCGAAGCGGCCGGTCCCCCGGGTCAGGGTGAACACGGTGATCGACAACGCCCCCGCCGCGCAGGCCGCCCAGAACAGGGGCCGCGGCCGCTCCCCCGCCCGCAGCACCGCGAAGGCGGCGGTGGCGGCCGGGAGGAGGCCGGTGACGACGGCGGAGTGGGCCGTGCTCGCGCCGCCGTCGAGGGCCAGACCGCTGAACAGCGGGAAGCCGACGACCACGCCCAGCACGATCATCACGTACGACCGCAGATGGGCGCGGGGCGGCAGGAGCGGCGCACCGGCGGCCTTGAGGCAGATCACGGCGGCGAGCGCCGCGATCGCCGCGCGCCCGATCGCGACCAGGTACGGATCGAACCCCCGCATCGCGAACACGGTCGCGGGAAACGACCCCGAGAACGACAGCACGCCCACACCGGCCATGAGGCTGCCCCGCCACGCGGAACGGCGAGGGGAGGCCGCTATCGGGAGAACATCGATAGCGCTATTGTCAATTTTCATGAATGACGATAGCAGTATCGCCCGTCTCGCCGCGATCCTCCGGGAGGAGACGGAACGGGCGCGGCCGGGCGAGCGGCTGCCGTCGAGCAGGGAGATCATGCGCCGCCACGGCGTGGGCCCGGTGACGGTCTCGCGGGCGATCGCGCAGCTCGCGGCGGAGGGGCGGGTCGTCACCCGGCCCGGCGCGGGGGTGTTCGTGGTCCCGGCCCGGCGGCCGGTCGCGGAGGCGCCCGATCTGTCGTGGCAGACCGTCGCCCTGGGCGACCGGGTGGTGGACGACTCGGCGACGGCGAGCCTGCTGGCCCAGCCCGCCGACGGCGTCGTGCCGCTCACCGGCGGTTATCTCAACCCCGAGCTGCGCCCGGTCAAGGCGCTGGCCGCGGCGGCCGCGCGAGCCGTACGCCGGCCGGAGGCGTGGAGCATGCCCCCGCTGAACGGCCTGCCGGAGCTGCGCCGCTGGTTCGCCACCGAGGTCGGCGGCGCGGTGACGCAGAACGACGTGCTCGTCGTGAGCGGCGGCCAGTCGGCACTCACCCTCGCGTTCCGCGCGCTGGCGGCCCCCGGCTCGCCGATCCTCGTCGAGACCCCCACCTACCCGGGAGCGCTCGCGGCGGCCAAGGCCGCCGGACTGCGGGCGAGCGCGGTGCCCCTCGACCGGGACGGCGTACGGCCCGACCTGCTGGCCGAGGCGTTCGCGATGACGGGGGCGCGGGTGTTCTACTGCCAGCCGACGCTGCACAACCCGACCGGGGCGACCCTGACCCGCGAGCGCAGGGAGCAGGTGCTGGCCGTGGCCCGGGCCGCGGGGGCGTTCGTGATCGAGGACGACTACGCGCGATACCTGGCGACCGGCCCGGTCCCGCCGCCCATGGTCAGCGTGGACGCCCACGGCACAGCGGTCCACGTCCTGTCGCTGAGCAAGATCACCTCACCGAGCCTGCGGGTGGCGGGGCTGATCGCGCGGGGCCCGGCCGCGCGCCGGCTGCGGGCCTGCCAGGTGGTGGAGTCGTTCTTCGTCGCCCGGCCCCTGCAGGAGACGGCGGTGGAGTTCGTCGGCTCCCCCGCCTGGCGGCGCCACCTCGGCACCGTCCGCCAGGAGATCGGCGTGCGGCAGGCCGCGCTGCTGGCCGGGCTCGCCCGTCACGCGCCCGAAGCCGAGGTGCATCTGGTGCCCGCCGGCGGCCTGCACGTCTGGGTACGGCTCCCGCCCGGCACCGACGAGGCCGAGGTGGTCGAGGCGGCACAGGCACAGGGCGTGCTGGTGAGCCCGGGGCGCATCTACTACCCCTCCGAGCCCCCGGGTCCCCGGCTCCGGCTGACCCACACGGCCGCGGCGGGCCTGCCCGAGCTCGACGAGGGCGTCCGCCGCCTCGGCCCGATTCTCGCTTCACCTGTGGCCGGCCACTTCCGTTAGTCACACCGGCCTCAGGAGACAACCTTCGCCCCGCGCGAACCGTCTCATCTCTGTCGCCCTTCCGCCCCCGCACAGAGGAGACACCGTGCGCGTCCGCTTACTGTCGATCGCGTCCTGCGCCGTGTCCCGAGCCCGCGGGGCCGACGTGCTCCCGAAAGTCGATCCGCGCGGCCGGGTACAAGTCCCCGGCCGCCAAGGACGCGGTGGAGCTCACCCTGTGGCGGGCGGTCTGCCGGGGCGAGGTGCCCCTCGCCAAGGCGCAGCAGGCGATCGCCAAGAACCGGCGGGCCGCCGTGCGGCGGCTCGGCCTTCGAGCTCAGTGGCGCTCGCGGCCGGATCGGGGTTCTTCTCCGCGCTCCCCACGGCGATCGGCCCGCGACAGGCGCTCGCGACGCTCGCTGTTCCGCAGGGCCAGATAGGCCAGGTAGCTGATTCGCATGGAATCCTCCTCGGAATGGTCAACACCACCAAAACGCTTACGAAGGTGTTGTTATTCCACGACCTCCGACTGTCGTACAGTGGTCACGAGGGGTGATCGATCATGACGGGCCCGGCGGAGCTGCTCCGCGACTTCGTGAACACCTACGACGTCGAGGGAGACGCCGACGAGCTGGCCTCGCCGGCCGAGCTGTCCGTCTGGCTGCGCGAACGGGGGCTGATCGGCGACGACGACCGCGCCGCCGACGAGGATCTCGCCGTGGCGACCCAGCTGCGCGAAGGGCTGCGGACCGCGCTGCGCGGCAACCACGACGGGGGTTCGTACGAGATGCCGGAAGGGCTGGACGCGGCGCTGGCGGGGCTGCCGGTGCGGGTGACGCTCTCGGCGGGCACGCCGGTCCTGGAGCCGGCGGTGCCCGGAGTGGCGGGCGGCCTCGCGCGGCTCGCGGCGCTGATCCCGGCCGCCCACGCCGACGGCACCTGGCCGCGGCTGAAGGTCTGCGCCGAGAGCACCTGTCAATGGGCGTTCATCGACTCCTCGAAAAACCGGTCTCGCTCCTGGTGCTCCATGCGCGTCTGCGGAAACCGCACAAAAACCCGGGCATATCGGGCACGACGCCAGGCGGAAGGTACGCCGAGGCCCTCCTGACCAGTACGGTGTTACAGGCTAAGAAAGGAGCCCGCCGAATGGGTGTTAGAGCTGCCCGCCTCGAGGACGTCGACGCGGTGACCAGCACCCAGATCCGGGCGTGGAAGGCTGTCTATCGCGACTTCCTGCCACCGATCCCGCTGGAGCAGATGACCGGGCCGGCGGCGGAGAAGATGTGGCGCCGCCAGTGGGAGGAGGCGATCCTCTCCCCGCCCTCGCCGCGTCACCGCCTGCTCGTCGCCGTCGAGCGGGTGGTGCCCGACACCGACGCGTTCACCGCGCTCGGGCCCGGCGGCATCCTGGCGACCGCGGCGCAGCGCGCATCCGACCGGGTCGTGGGGCTGGCGTCGCACGGACCCGCCGAGGACCCGGATCTCCACCCCGCCAGGACGGCCGAGCTGATGACGTTGCTCGTCGATCCCAACCACATCAGGCGCGGACACGGCAGCAGACTGCTCAACGCCACGGTGGACCACCTGCGCGAGGACGGCTACAGCACGGTGGTCACCTGGGTCTTCGCCGACAACCACCCGATGCTGGGCTTTCTCGAGTCGGCCGGATGGGGCGAGGACGAGGCCGAGCGCGTCCTCGACATGGGCCGGCCGATCAGGATGATCCGCCTCACCACCGACATCAGCTGAGAGCTCGCCGCGGAGACGGTCGTCCTGACCACGGCCATCCGCCGAGCGCGCCCACACCGCACCTCGAACCCGTACCGGACCACGATCCACCGCTCCCCTCCTGCCCGTCCGCAGGGCGTTCCGCCTCCGGCGGCGTCGCGTCCGCCAACCCCGCTGTCAAGGGATGACGGGGGATTGGCCAGACTAGGTACGCCTTCACCGGCTACGCACAGGTAGGAAAAGGGAGTCACGTGGCCACCCCAGCTCAATGGTTAGCGGGCGCACGCCCCCGTACGCTGCCCGCCGCCGTCGTCCCGGTCGCCGTCGGCACCGGAGCCGCCGTCGCGGAGGGCGGCGCGGTCTGGTGGCGAGCGGCGCTCGCGCTGTTCGTCGCCCTGGCGTTGCAGGTCGGGGTCAACTACGCCAACGACTACAGCGACGGCGTGAAGGGCACGGACAAGGACCGGGTGGGCCCGCTGCGGCTGGTCGGCTCGGGCGTCGCTGCCCCGAAGCAGGTGCTCGCCGCCGCTCTCGGCTGTTTCCTCGCCGCTGCGGTGGCCGGTCTCGTCCTGGTGGTGGCCACCCGCGCCTGGTGGCTGCTGCTCGTCGGCCTCGCCTCCATCCTGGCCGCCTGGTTCTACACCGGAGGCTCCCGCCCGTACGGCTACCGCGCGCTCGGGGAGATCTCGGTCTTCGTGTTCTTCGGCCTCGTGGCCGTCGCGGGGACGACGTACGTCCAGGTGGAGCGGCTGACCTGGCTCTCGCTGGCCGCGGCCGTGCCCGTAGGGCTGCTCGCCTGCGCGCTCCTCATGGTCAACAATCTGCGCGACATCGTGACCGACGGCCCCTCCGGCAAGCGCACGCTGGCCGTGGTGCTGGGTGACGCCCGCACGCGCCTGGCCTACTCGGCGACCCTGGTGCTGCCTTTCGTGTGCGCGCTCGCCCTGGTGCCGTTCAGGCCCTTCGCCGCGCTGACCGTGCTGGCGCTCCCCCTCGTGGTGGCTCCGATCAGGACGGTCCGCTCCGGCGCGACCGGCCCCGCGCTCATCGCGACGCTCCAGCAGACCGGCCGCCTGCAACTCGTCTTCGGCGCCCTGTTCACCCTCGGCCTGGCCCTGTTCTGACCGGCACCGCAGGAGGCCCGATGGAGCATCCGTGGACCTGGGATCAGGACCCGCCACTGCGGTGGCTGCTGGTCGACGAGTACACCGGCGACACCGGCGCCGCGCTGGGGGTGTGCGCCGGCATCGACGGGTTGTTCGCCGAACCCGAGCCGCCGCCGGAACCGGAGCGCTTCACCCTGGTCGGCTGCGACCCGGCCGGTCCCCTGCGCGAGGCTCTGCAGGCCGCGTCAGCGCCTTCCGGTGACGTTCAGGCCCGAGCGTGGCTGCCGGCCGTCATGCTCGACCCGGTGCACAGCGACCCCGTGCCGGGGGGCTGCCAGCGCTACGACGTCGGCTGCTCCTGTATGGAAGAGCTGTTCGACGTGGAGGTGCTCGGCCATCGGCCCTCGATCGCGGGCGACGGCCTCGTGGACGCCGAGCTGCGCGGGCGCCTGCGCATCCTGCCGGAGATGCACTGGCCGCCCGCGCACCCGCCGGAGGCGCGGGGCTTCCTTCTCCACGGCCAGGGGAACGAGCCGCTGGGCAGTTGCCGCAGCACGATCGGGGTCTTCCACGACCGGCCGTTCCCCGTGGAGCAGCCGGTGACCCTCGTCGGCTGCCGCCCGGAGGAACCGCTCCTCACGCTGATGCGGCGGCGGTCCGCCAGGAACCGGCACCTTCAGGCGACGGTCCACGCCGTCGACGCCGCCGGTCGCGCGGCGAGGACGTACAAGGTGCTGTCCGCCGTCGTCATCGGATCGGCCCCCTCCCGGCTGGACGCCGGGCTCCTCGACATCACCCTCCACGGCGGTTTCGACGAGCCGTTCCCCGACGGCGCTCGCGAGATCTACGACCTCTGGTACGCGGGGCGGCCCTCCCGGCGTAACCTCTGGGCCGGGTACGACCGCGGACTGCGGCACGAGTGGGCCGGTGCGGCGCTGTTCCACCGCCCCCATCAGCCGGACCGGCCGCCGGGTCTCACCTACGATCTCGACGGCCGTTTCGTCACCGACATCGAGGGCTTCTACTGCGCCGTCGGCGAGGCCGTCAACGGTCCCGGCGGCTACTTCGGCTGGAACCTCGACGCGTTCGACGACTGTCTGCGCGGCGGATGGGGCGCCGCCCGGCCCTTCCGGCTCGTCTGGCACCACGCGGAGGTGGCCCGCGACCATCTCGTCCCCGGCTACGACAGGCCCCCGTACGACCTGCGGTCCTGGGGCCCGGCCGTCACGATGGACGATTTGCTCGGCATGTTCGCCCGGGCAGGCGTCACCGTCCAGCTGCGCTGAGCGGCGGTTGCGCTTGGTGCTCGGACACTTCCGGATGCGGCAGGCCGTACTGGCACCCGGGCCGCATCCGGAGGTTCCCATGGAGGAGCGGGTCGCCCTTGAGGCGGTCAGCCCTGGCCCACGAGCCGGTCCTTGATGAGCGCGATCACCTCGTCGAACCGCTCATCCATGGTGTCGAGCCGCCGGTCCACGGCGTCGAACCGGGCATCCATGCCGTCCAGTCGCCGGTCGATGCCGTCGAGCCGGGTCTCCACGCGATCCATACGCGCGTCCAGGCCGTCGAGGCGGTGGCCGACGACTTCGAGCCGGGTCCCGACGCCGATGAAGCGGTCCTCCATCGCGGTGAACCGTTCGTCGGCGAGGTCGAACCTGGCCCTCATCTCCGCGAAGCGCGAGTCCATGCGCGCGCGGAACTCCATCGCGTCGTCGCGCGCCGCCTGGACAGACGGACGTTCGCGCCCTGTGCGTGCTGGATGTCCAGGTCCATCTCCGCCATGGTGGTCATGCCTTTCTCCGGGGGGTCGTCGTTCCGCACGGATCGCCGGGCGGCGGTCCGGGGGACAACCTTGCCGCAGGGCGGAAGGGACTTCGGACCGCTTCGGACCACCGAAAACCGTTCTGGAGAAGGACCTGAACCGCATGGATGATGTTTGCCGCACCGGATGGACGACTGGCGCTCCCTGAGCGGCCTCTTGCCGCGTGAACTGGGAAGATACCGCCGAAACACCGAAGGCGCCCGCTCATGCCCGCAATGCGAAAATCGCTTGTCGCGGAACGCGGGGCGTCGCTTGCATGTCTCCCATGCCCACCCTGCGGATCGACTCCGTGACCGACGCCACCCTCGAGGACTGGCGGCACGCCCACAATGTGATCATTCCCGATGACCCGCTGACCCTCGACGAGGTACGCGAACGCGCAGGACGCAACCACCTGGAGGTGGCCTACGCCGGCGGCGAGCTGGTCGGCTGCTCCACCGTGCGTCCGCCCGGGAACGGCTCGCCGGTCGCGACCGTGATCGTGCGTGTGCTTCCCGCCTACCGGCGGCGGGGTTACGGCGAGGAGATGTACGCGCGGTCGATGGCTCACGCGCGCTCGCTCGGCGCGAGCGTGATCGAGACGGTCGTGCTGGCGTCCAACACCGACGGTCTGCGCTTCGCCGAAGCACACGGCTTCACCGAGGTGGACCGCTATCACCCGCCCGAGGGCGGCGGCCCGTTCATCACGCTGAGCAGATCGTGAACGGGCGCCGCCCGGGCCCGTCCCCTACGACGACAGGCCGGGCGGCGGGGCCGCTGTGACCGCTCTACAGGTCGAGGAGGCGCTCCAGGCCCACGGTGAGGCCGTCGAGCTCCGGCACGCGGCGTACGCCCAGCAGGACGCCCGGCGTGAACGACGCCCGGCTCATCGTGTCGTGCCGGATCGTGAGGGTCTCCCCCTCACCGCCGAGGATGACCTCCTGGTGGGCGATCAGCCCGGCGAGCCGTACGGCGTGCACGTGGACGTCGCCCACGGTCGCACCCCGGGCGCCGTCGAGGGCGGTGGTCGTCGCGTCGGGAGACGGACCGAGCCCGGCCTCGTGCCGCGCCTGCGCCACCAGTTCCGCCGTGCGGCGGGCGGTGCCGGAGGGCGCGTCGGCCTTGTGCGGGTGGTGCAGCTCGACGATCTCGACCGACTCGAAGTGCTTGGCCGCCTGCGCCGCGAAGTGCATCATCAGCACGGCGGCGATGCCGAAGTTGGGGGCGATCAGCGCGTTGGTCCCCGGGTTGGCGGCCAGCCAGCCCCGCACGGTGTCCAGCCGTCCGGCGTCGAAGCCCGTCGTGCCCACGACCGTGTGGATGCCGTGGGAGATGCACCACTCGAGGTTGCCCATGACGACGTCGGGGTGGGTGAAGTCCACCACCACCTCGGCGCCGGTCAGCGCGTCGAGCGGGTCGTCCTTGTCGACCTCCGCCACGAGCTCCAGGTCGTCGGCCGCCTGGACGGCCTTGCACACTTCCACACCCACGCGCCCTCGGGCGCCAAGAACACCGACCTTAATCACGCGCCCAAGGCTATACGTGACGGCGGGAGCCGGGACGGCGAGGAGCGGCCCGGCGCGCCCGTGCCCGCGACGGCGGGAGGCGCCGCCGTGGCGAGAGCCGTAACGGGCGGACGCGTGGCGGCCCGCGACGAGCGGGCGGCCCGCACGTCACGAAGACGCGAGAGGCCGCGCGACGCGCGACGGCGCCGGCGCGGCCTCCAGCGGCACGGTCAGGCGATGGCGAAGCCGAAGTCCTTGTCGGAGTAGGGCCCGATCACCGCGAGCGTCAGCGGCCGGTTGAGGATGTCCCCGGCGACCGCCGCGATCTCCTCGGGGGTGACCCCTTCGATCCGCCCGAGCACCTCGTCGACCGTCATGAGCCGTTCGTACACGAGCTCGCTCTTGCCGATCCTGGACATGCGCGATCCGGTGTCCTCCAGGCCGAGCACCAGTCCGCCACGCATCTGGCCCTTGCCGCGGGCGATCTCCTCGGGAGTGATGCCCTCGGCCACGACCCGGGCCACCTCGTCGCGGCAGATCTTGAGCACGTCGTCCACCTTCGAGGGCAGGCAGCCCACGTAGATGCCGAACTGCCCGGTGTCGGCGTACTGGGAGGTGTAGCTGTAGGCGCTGTAGGCCAGGCCGCGCTTCTCCCGGATCTCCTGGAACAGCCGCGACGACATGCCGCCGCCGAGCGCCGCGTTCAGGACGCCGAGGGCGAAGCGCCGGTCGTCGTTGCGGTGGACGGCGGTCATGCCGAGCACCAGGTTGGCCTGCTCGGTGGGCCGGTCGAGCACCCGGACGCCGCTGCGGACGTCCACGCCGGGACCGCCGAGCCGCGGGGGCGCGGGCTCGGCGGAGCCGCCGAGGGCGCCCGCCCGCTCGTACGCCGCCGCGACCAGCGCGACCACCCGCTCGTGGTCGATGTTGCCCGCCACCGACACGACCGTGCGGGGCGGGATGTAGAACCGCTGGTAGTACTCGTGGATGCGGTCACGGGTGAGCGCGTTGATCGACTCCTCGTTGCCGAGGATCGGGCGGCCCACCGGCGTGTCGCCGTACAACTCGGCGGAGAACTGCTCGTGCACCACGTCCGAGGGATCGTCGTCGTGCATGGCGATCTCCTCCAGGATCACGCCGCGCTCCGACTCCACGTCCTCCTCGGTGATCAGCGAGGAGGTCACCACGTCGGCGAGCACGTCGATCGCCAGCGGCAGGTCCTCGTCGAGCACCCGGGCGTAGTAGCAGGTGTACTCCTTGGCGGTGAACGCGTTGATCTCACCGCCGATGCCCTCGATGGACGCCGAGATCTCCATGGCGTCACGCGTGGGCGTGCCCTTGAAGAGCAGGTGCTCCAGGAAGTGGGTGGCCCCCATGTGCTCGGGGGCCTCGTCACGCGAACCGATGCCCACCCACAGGCCGACCGCCACGCTTCGCACGGTCGGCATCGTCTCGGTCACGACCCGCAGGCCGCCGGGCAGGACGGTGCGGCGGATGACCCCCGCACCGTCCTTGCCCGGGAACAGCGTCTCGGTCGTCACGAGTTGCGCTCGTCACGTCCGCCACGGGTGCGGCTGCGGCTGCGGCGCGGCGTCCGCGGCTGCTCCTCCTCCACCGGAGCGTCGGCGGCCTCGGCGGGAGCGGCGGGCGCGGCCTCGCCGTTCTCGGCCGCGGCCTCCTTCTCGGCGGCCTCCTTCTCGACCACCTCGACCGGCACCAGCGAGAGCTTGCCGCGCGAGTCGATCTCGGCGATCTCCACCTGGATCTTCTCGCCGACGTTCATGACGTCCTCGACGTTCTCGATACGCCGGCCGCCGTGCAGCTTGCGGATCTGCGAGACGTGCAGCAGGCCGTCCTTGCCCGGCAGCAGCGAGACGAACGCGCCGAAGGCGGCGATCTTGACGACCGTGCCCAGGTAACGCTCGCCGACCTCCGGCATGTGCGGGTTCGCGATGCCGTTGATCAGCGTACGGGCGGCCTCGGCGGACGGGCCGTCGGTGGCGCCGATGTAGATCGTGCCGTCGTCCTCGATGGTGATCTCGGCGCCCGTGTCGTCCTGGATCTGGTTGATCATCTTGCCCTTGGGGCCGATGACCTCGCCGATCTTGTCGACCGGCACCTTGATCGTGATGATGCGCGGCGCGGTCGGGTTCATCTCCGCCGGAGAGTCGATGGCCTCCTGCATCACGTCGAGGATCGCCAGCCGGGCGCCCCTCGCCTGCTTCAGGGCCGCGGCGAGCACGTGGGCCGGAATGCCGTCCAGCTTGGTGTCGAGCTGGAGCGCGGTGATCAGGTCCTTGGTGCCGGCGACCTTGAAGTCCATGTCGCCCATGGCGTCCTCGGCGCCGAGGATGTCGGTCAGCGTGACGTAGGTGTCACCCTCGCCGATGAGGCCCATCGCGATGCCGGCGACCATCTCCTTGAGCGGCACGCCCGCGTCGAGCAGGGCCATCGTGGAGGCGCAGACCGACCCCATGGAGGTCGAGCCGTTCGACCCGAGCGCCTCCGACACCTGCCGGATGGCGTACGGGAACTCCTCGCGCGACGGCAGCACGGGGATCAGCGCCCGCTCGGCCAGCGCGCCGTGGCCGATCTCGCGGCGCTTCGGCGAGCCCACGCGGCCCGTCTCGCCCGTGGAGTACGGCGGGAAGTTGTAGTTGTGCATGTAGCGCTTGGTCCGCTCGGGATTGAGCGTGTCGATCATCTGCTCCATGCGCAGCATGTTCAGCGTCGTGATGCCGAGGATCTGCGTCTCACCCCGCTCGAACAGGGCCGACCCGTGCACCCGCGGCACCACGTGGACCTCGGCGTTGAGCTGCCGGATGTCCTTCGGGCCGCGGCCGTCGATGCGGACGCCCTCGCTGATGACGCGCTCGCGCATCAGCTTCTTGGTGAGCGACCGGAACGCGGCGCCGATCTCCTTCTCACGGCCCTCGAAGTCCGGCAGCAGCTTCTCGGCCGCCAGCAGCTTGACGCGGTCGATCTCCAGCTCGCGCTCCTGCTTGCCCGCGATCGTCAGGGCGGAGGCGAGCTCGCTCTTGACGGCGGCGGCGACGGCCTCCAGGACGTCGTCCTGGTAGTCGAGGAAGATCGGGTACTCGGCGGTCGGCTTGGCGGCGACCTCGGCCAGCTTCGACTGGGCCTCGCAGAGCACCTTGATGAACGGCTTGGCGGCATCCAGGCCCTGGGCCACGGCCTCCTCGGTCGGGGCGACCGCGCCCTCGGCGACCAGCTTGAGCGTGTCGCGGGTCGACTCGGCCTCGACCATCATGATCGCGACGTCGCCGTCGGCCAGGACGCGCCCGGCGACGACCATGTCGAACGTGGCGCGCTCGAGCTCGGTGTGGGTCGGGAACGCCACCCACTGGCC
Source organism: Microbispora sp. ZYX-F-249 (assembly GCF_039649665.1). Classification (NCBI taxonomy): domain Bacteria; kingdom Bacillati; phylum Actinomycetota; class Actinomycetes; order Streptosporangiales; family Streptosporangiaceae; genus Microbispora; species Microbispora maris. The sequence continues at coordinate 87,492 of NZ_JBDJAW010000017.1, forward strand.
GTCGATCAGCGCGACGCGGACGCCGCCGATCGGGCCGGAGAACGGCAGCCCGGCGAGCTGCGTGGACATGCTCGCGGCGTTGATCGCGATCACGTCGTACAGGTGCTCGGGGTGCAGGGCCATGATCGTCGCGACGATCTGGATCTCGTTGCGCAGGCCCTTGACGAACGACGGGCGCAGCGGCCGGTCGATGAGGCGGCAGGTGAGGATCGCGTCCTCGGACGGCCTGCCCTCCCGGCGGAAGAACGAGCCGGGGATGCGGCCGGCCGCGTACATCCGCTCCTCGACGTCGACCGTGAGCGGGAAGAAGTCCAGGTTCTCCTTGGGATGCTTCGACGCGGTGGTCGCGGACAGGATCATCGTCTCGTCGTCCAGGTACGCGACGGCGCTTCCCGCCGCCTGCCGGGCGAGCCGCCCGGTCTCGAACCTGATCGTGCGCGTGCCGAAGGGGCCGTTGTCGATGACGGCCTCTGTGCTGTGGACACCCTCCACGGGGGACCTCCTCTTTCGGGTCGGTCTCCCGCGTCCTCGGTCGCCGGGCTCCCCGTTCAGGTGCAGTGCCGGTCTTCGATCGAAGCGCCCGGTCCGTACAAACGGCTGTCGCCGTGCCGACCGGGGGCCACTACCGAGGACCGGCCCTCTCACGCCGCGGGATCGCGCTGCGGCTTGCTTGCGGACGCGGGGCAGTTGGTCTCGGCTATTCAGTTGTTTCGCTCAGGCCATTGTGGCCCGTTATGGAAAAGGAGCGGCGAAGAATCGCCGCTCCTTCCTCACCTTATCGGCGAAGGCCCAGCCGCTCAATGAGGGAGCGGTAGCGGGTGATGTCCTTGGCCTGCAGGTACTTCAGCAGCCGGCGACGGCGGCCCACCAGCAGGAGCAGACCACGACGGCTGTGGTGGTCGTGCTTGTGCGTCTTCAGGTGCTCGGTGAGGTCGCTGATCCGCTTGCTCAGAAGCGCGATCTGGACCTCCGGCGACCCGGTGTCACCCTCGCTGGTGCCGTACTCGCCGATGATGGACTTGGTGGTAGCGGCGTCAAGCGACACTGCTTCTCCGTTCTGATGAAGTGGCACGCGCAACGGTTCCCAGCCCGCGAACGACCGTGCGTGCCTACAGTCGCCGTGACAGGACAGCCGGGTGGCTAACGCCACCTGAACATGGCTGACATACAACCCTACCAGCCCGTAGGACACACCGCGTCACGCCGGCCCTTCAGGATGTGAGCTCCCGGGCCCGGGCCACGTCGGCGTGCATCTGCTCGATCAGCGCCTCGATCGAGTCGAACCTCAGCGTGTCGCGCAGCCGCTCGCCGAAGTCCACCGCCACGTGCGCGCCGTACAGGTCCAGGTCGTCGCGGTCCAGCGCGTACGCCTCGACCGTGCGCTCCACTCCGTCGAACGTGGGGTTGGTCCCGATCGAGATCGCGGCCGGCCAGCGCTCCCCCTCGTACGGCGAGGGGCTCTGCACGCACTGCAGCCAGCCGGCGTACACGCCCTCGGCGGGGATGGCCGTGTGCGGCGGCGACTCGACGTTGGCGGTGGGGAAGCCGAGCGCCCGGCCGCGCTGGTGTCCGCGGACCACCACGCCCTCCACCCGGTGGGGGCGGTCCAGCAGGGCGGCCGCGCCCGCGACGTCGCCGTCGGCCAGGCGCTCACGGATCAACGTGGAGGAGATGGCGTCGCCGTCGCTGACCAGAGGCACTCCCTCGGCCGTGAAGTCGTACTTCTCCCCCAGCGTCCGCAGCGTCTCCAGGTCGCCCGACGCCTTATGGCCGAAGCGGAAGTTCTCTCCCACCACGACCCCCGCCGCGTGCAACCGGTCGACCAGAGCCGTCTGGACGAACTCGTCCGGCGACATCCGGGAGAACTCCAGCGTGAACGGCAGCACGCACACCGCGTCCACGCCGAGCGCGAAGAGCAGTTCGGCCCGGCGGGCGGTGGAGGTGAGCCGCGGCGGGTGGCTGCCGGGCCGTACGACCTCGTCGGGGTGCGGGTCGAAGGTGACGGCCACGGCCGGCAGCCCCAGACCGCGGGCCATGTCCACCGTGCGGGTCACCATCCGCTGGTGACCGAGATGCACGCCGTCGAACACGCCGATGGTGACGACGGACCTGCCCCAGTCCTGTGGGACCTCGTCCAGCCCGTGCCAGCTCTGCACCTCGACCTCGCTTCTGTGTTCATCTGCCGCGCCTTCGGCGCGGCGCCTCGGGGCGCCCATAGGCCGTGTCTTCCCTCGGTACGTGCTCGCTCGTTCCTCGCTCCGCGCGCTCCTCAGTCCAGACCCGGCCGCGCCCCTCGCACTTTCCTGCCTCGCGTGGGAAGCGCAGTAGACAGACTGCCATGCCCCGCGGGCTGCCGGGGAACCAGCCCCGGCGTCAGGAGACGAAGACGACCAGAGGCCGGGCCGTCCCGCCACGCTCCTCCGCGAGCGCGAGCAGCGCTCCGTCCGGCCCGAAGACGCCGATCGGGCCGGGCCCGAGGCCCGCCGCGCGCAGCCTGCCGCCGTGCGCGACCAGCCGCGCCTCGTCCTCGCCCACGTCCCTGCGGGGGAAGGCCGCCGCCACCGCGTCGGCCATGGGCATGATGACGCACTCCCGGGCGAGGTCCTCGATCGTGCGGGCCGCCTCGATGCCGTACGGCCCGACCCGGGTGCGGCGCAGCCGGGTGAGGTGGCCGCCGACGCCGAGCGACGCCCCGAGATCGCGGGCCAGCGCCCGGATGTAGGTGCCGCTGGAGCAGGTGATCACGGCGTCCAGGTCCACCGTCTCCGGGGTCCGCCTGATCTCCCCGACCTCGAACGCGTGGATCGTGACCGGCCGGGCGGCCAGCGCCACCTCCTCGCCGGCGCGGGCCCGTTTGTAGGCCCGCTGGCCGTCCACCTTGATGGCGCTCACCTGCGGCGGGACCTGCATGATCTCACCGGTGAGCGCGGCGACGCCCTTGTGCACCTGCTCGTCGGTCACGTGCCCGGCCGGGGTGGCGGCGACCACCTCGCCCTCGGCGTCGTCGGTGTTCGTCGTCACGCCGAGGCGGATCGTCGCCTCGTAGACCTTCTCGGTCAGCGCGAGGTGCCCGAGGAGCCGGGTCGCCTTCTCCACCCCGATCACCAGCACGCCGGTGGCCATCGGGTCGAGGGTGCCCGCGTGGCCGACCTTGCGGGTGCCCGCGACGCCGCGCATCTTGCCGACCACGTCGTGCGACGTCCAGTCGGACGGCTTGTCCACGATGATCAGGCCGCTCGGCGGAGGAGTTCTTCTGGGCTGTGTCCTTCTTGGCTGTGCCGGGCTCACGGCCGGCTCCCTTCCGGGGCGAGGTGAGGACGCAGGGCGGCCAGCGTGTCCGCCACCGACAGCGCCGAGGAGAATCCGGCGGCACGCGGGTGGCCGCCGCCGCCGAGCGCGGCGCAGGCCCGCGCCACGTCCACCGCGCCCTTCGACCGGGTCGAGACGTTCCAGCCGCCCTCGTCGTCCTCCTTGAGGACGACCGCGACCTCCGCCTCGTCGACCCGGCGCACGACGTCGATCATGCCTTCCACCTCGTCGTACGGCAGGCCCTCCGCGGCGCGGTCGGCGCGGCTCACGTACGTCCACACCAGCCCCAGGCCGCCCGCGGCGTCCGGCTCCAGAGCGGCCCGCCCGAGCGCCGTGCCGAGCACCCGCAGGTACGCGAACGGCGAGCGGTCCCACAGCTCCCTGGCGATCTCCTCCGGGCGCAGTCCCGTGGCGAGCAGCCGGCCGGCCATGGCGTGGGCGGCCGGAGTGGTGATGGAGTGCCGGAAGGAGCCGGTGTCGGTCACCAGGCCGGCGTACAGGCAGGTGGCGACCTCCCGGTCCACCGTGAGCCCGAGCCGGCGGATGAGCTCCTCGACGACCATCGTGGTCGAGGCCGCCGTGGGATCCACGAGGTGGACCGTCCCGAAGCGGGTGTTCGACACGTGGTGGTCGATCACGACGAGCTCGCCGGCCTTGCCCGCGTGGGGCGCGAGCAGGCCCAGCCGCTCCATCGTGGAGGCGTCGAAGGTGACCATCAGGTCGGGCTCGGCGGGATAGGCCGACGGCTCCACCAGCAGCCGCTGCCCGGGCAGGAACCGCAGCAGCCGGGGCACCGCGAAGACCCGGTCGCCGAAGGACGCCACGACCTTCTTCCCGGTGCGGGCGAGCGCCAGCCCCAGGCCGAGCATCGCGCCGAGGGCGTCCCCGTCCGGGGACACGTGGCAGGCGAGGGCCAGGGAGCCGGCGGCGTCGATCAGATCGGCCGCCCGCCGCCAGTCCGTCTCGCCGATCGCCGTCTCGTCGATCGTGGTCACCGCGCGGGGCGTCCCGCCCGGCCGGAGGGCTCGTCCTCGCCCTCTTCCTCGGCCGCCTCGGTGTCGAGGTCCTCTTCGAAGCGGTAGGGGTCGGCGTCCCCGGCGAACTTCGCGCCCTCCGCCTGACGGGCGACCTCGGCGTCCTTGGCCTTGGCGAGCGCGAACAAGTCGTCCATGTGACGTGCGTTGTCGGGGAGGGGGTCGTGCACGAACGTGAGGCTGGGGGTGTGCCGAAGGCCGGTCTGCCGGCCGACCTCGGACCGGATGATGCCCTTCGCGCTCTCCAGGGCGGCGGCCGTGTCGGCCCGCTCCGCCTCGGAGCCGAACACCGTGTAGTAGACGGTCGCGTCGCTCAGATCCGCGGTGACCTTGGCGTCGGTCACCGTCACGAACCCCAGCCGCGGATCCTTGATCCGCCGCTCCAGCATCTCCGCGACCACCTGCTGGATGCGGTCGGCCAGCTTTCTGGCACGCGCTGCGTCCATGCTCACGCTCCCTCGTATCTGTACGGCTGACGCGCGGGCCGGGCCGTCTATTCCTCGTGGTCGTTGAAGAGCCGCCGTCGCGCGGACAGCAACTCGATCTCGGGATGGTAGGCGACCAGGCGTTCGCAGGCGTCCAGCACCTCGTCGCAGTTGGCCGCGGACGCCGACACGACGGCCACGCCGATCTCGGCGCGCCGGTGCAGGTCGAGGTGCCCCGCCTCCGCGACGGCGATGGCGGGGTACTTGCGCTGGATCTCGGCGATGAGCGGCCGGACCAGCGAGCGCTTCTGCTTCAGCGAACGGACGTCGCCCAGCAGGATGTCCAGAGTAAGAGCACCGATGAACATGGGTTCTCACCACGTCCCGGACGCCGGGCCGCCGCCCCCGCGCGTGGCGGGGGCGGCGGCACGATGCGTCAGACGCGCGGCTTCTCCTGCATCTCGAACGTCTCGATGACGTCCTCGACCTTGATGTCGCTGTAACCGACACCGATACCGCACTCGAAGCCCTCGCGGACCTCGGTCGCGTCGTCCTTGAAGCGGCGCAGCGACGAGACGGTGAGGTTGTCGGCCACCACGACACCGTCGCGGATGAGCCGGGCCTTGCTGTTGCGGGTGATGACGCCCGAGCGGACGATCGAACCGGCGACGTTGCCGATCTTCGGAACCTTGAAGACCTCGCGGATCTCGGCGGTGCCGGTCCTGACCTCCTCGAACTCCGGCTTGAGCATGCCCTTGAGGGCCGCTTCGATCTCCTCGATCGCCTGGTAGATGACCGAGTAGTACCGGATGTCCACGCCCTCGCGCTCGGCCAGGTCCCGCGCCCGAACCTCGGGCCGGACGTTGAAGCCGATGATGACGGCGTTGTCGTCGCCCATCGCCAGGTTGACGTCGTGCTCGGTGATGGCGCCGACCGCGCGGTGGAGCACCCGCAGGCGCACCTCGTCGCCGACGTCGATCTTGAGCAGCGCGTCCTCCAGGGCCTCGACGGAACCGGAGACGTCACCCTTGATGATGAGCTTGAGCTCGTCGACCTGACCCTTCTCGAGGTCCTTGAACAGCTCCTCGAGAGTGCGGCGGCGGCCGGACTTCGCCATGTCGGCGATCCGCTGCCTGGCCGCCCGCTGCTGGGCGATCTGGCGGGCCATCCGGTCGTCGGTGACGACGATGAAGTTGTCACCGGCGCGCGGGACGGCCGTCAGACCGAGGACCAGGACCGGACGCGACGGGTCGGCCTCTTCGACCGTCTCGCCGTTGTCGTCCAGCATGGCGCGGACGCGGCCGAACGCCTCACCACAGACGATCGAGTCGCCCACCCGGAGCGTGCCGCGCTGCACGAGCACGGTCGCGACCGGGCCGCGGCCCTTGTCGAGGTGCGCCTCGATCGCGAGGCCCTGGGCGTCCATCTCCGGGTTGGCCCGCAGGTCCAGCTCGGCGTCGGCGGTCAGCAGGATGGCCTCGAGCAGGTTGTCGATGCCCAGGCTCTGCTTGGCGGAGATGTCGACGAACAGGGTGGAGCCACCGAACTCCTCGGCCACCAGGCCGTACTCGGTGAGCTGGGCCCGCACCTTGGTCGGGTCCGCACCCTCCTTGTCGATCTTGTTGACCGCCACCACGACCGGGACGTTCGCCGCCTGGGCGTGGTTGAGCGCCTCGATGGTCTGCGGCTTCACACCGTCGTCGGCCGCGACCACCAGCACCGCGATGTCGGTGGCCTGCGCACCACGGGCACGCATGGCGGTGAACGCCTCGTGACCCGGGGTGTCGATGAAGGTGATCTTCCGCGGCTCACCCTCGTGCGTCGTGCCCACCTGGTAGGCGCCGATGTGCTGGGTGATGCCGCCGGCCTCGCGGGCCACCACGTTGGTGTGACGGATCGCGTCGAGCAGCTTCGTCTTACCGTGGTCGACGTGACCCATGACGGTCACGACCGGCGGACGCGGCGCGAGGTCGGCCTCGTCGCCCTCGTCCTCGCCGAACTCGATCTTGAAGGACTCGAGGAGCTCGCGGTCCTCCTCCTCCGGGCTGACGACCTGGACGTCGTAGTCCAGCTCGGCGCCGAGAAGCTGCAGCGTCTCCTCGTTGACCGACTGCGTCGCCGTCACCATCTCGCCGAGGTGCAGCATGATCTGCACCAGCGACGCGGGGTTGGCGCCGATCCGGTCGGCGAAGTCCGACAGGGACGCGCCCCGCGGAAGACGGATGGTCTGCCCGCCGCCGCGCGGAACCTGCACGCCACCGATCGCCGGGGCCTGCATGTTGTCGAACTCCTGGCGCCTCTGGCGCTTGGACTTGCGGCCACGGGTCGGACGGCCGCCAGGACGCCCGAACGCGCCCGCCGTGCCGCCACCGCGGCCACGGCCGCCGCCGCCACCCGGACGGCCGGCGAAGCCGCCGCCGCCACCGCCCGGACCGCCACCGGGACCGCCGGGGCGACCGGCGCCCGTGGCGCCACCGGGACGCGGACCGCCGAAGCCACCGGGACGACCGCCGCCGCCACCCGGACGGCCGCCGCCGCCACCGGGGCGACCGCCGCCGCCACCGGGACCACCGGGGCGACCACCGCCGCCCGGCGCGGCCGGACGACCCTGCGGCATCATCATCGGATTCGGACGCGGACCGCCCGGACGCGGGCCACCGGCGCCGGGGCCGGGGCGCGGACCGCCCATGCCCGGTCCGGGACGCGGGCCCGCGGGCCCGGGACGCGGACCACCGGCGCCCGGAGCGCCGGAACGCGCGGCGGGCGGACGCGGCATGGCGCCGTCACGGCCGCCGTCACGGCGCGGCTCACGCGGACCGCCGTCCGCACGCTCGGGACGGTCACCGCGGTCGGGACGACCGCCGTCGCGACCGCCGGGACGCGCCGGGCGCTGGCCCATGCCGCTGGCGTTCGAGGAGAACGGGTTGTTGCCCGGACGCGGGCCACGCGGGCCCGGCTTGGGCCCGCCGGGACGCGGAGCGCCGCCGGTGGGCGCACCGGGACCGGCGGGTGCGCCGCCCGGGCGCGGGGCCGAGGCCGGCCTGGGACCGGGCTTCGGCGCGCCGGCGCCGGGAGCACCCGGCCTGGGACCCGCGGCCGCAGGACGCGGGGCCTCCGGACGCGCGCCACCCTCCGGACGCGGCGTCTGCGGACGGGCGGCCTCGGGGCGCGCCGTGTCCGGCTGGGACACCGGCGGGTGAGGCATCGGGACCGGACGCGGAGCGGGCCGCGGGCCGGGCTTCGGGCCCGGCTTGGCCACCGCGCCGGTGGACTGGGAAACGGGCGCCTGCGGGGCGCCCCCGTTGGCCTGGCTCTCAGCCGGCCTCGGCGCAGGCTTCGGCTGCGCCGGACGGGCGGGCCTACCCCCGCCCTTGGAGGCGTCACCCTTGAACGCCTCGGTCAGTTTGCGGACGACCGGCGCCTCTATCGTCGAGGACGCCGACCTCACGAACTCGCCCATTTCGGTGAGCTTGGCCATGACGACCTTGCTCTCGACCCCGAACTCCTTGGCGAGCTCGTATACGCGGACCTTCGCCACTGCACTCCCTAACTCGGCCCGGGAGGCTTGCAGTGCCGCCGGACCGTCGCTACCTGAACGTACTCATCGCCGCGTGCTCATCAGGCGCTCATAGCAATCTGACTCCGCCCATCAACTCGGCGTCCTACATGACAATTTCGTCGTGCCCTGGCTCCCGGAGCCGATACCGAGGGCCAGCGGTAACCATTCACCCGGACCGCCCCGGCGTCAACCCCTCCACGTGAGCCCGCAAGAGCGACGTGTCGAGCGGCCCCTCCGCGCGGAACGCGCGAGGGAACGCCCGGCGATGCTCGGCGAGCTCCAGACAGCGCGGGGACGGATGCAGCGACGCACCGCGTCCCGGAAGCCGTCCTGCCGTGTCGGGGACGATCACGCCCTCGGCCACGACCAGGCGGAGCAACTCGGACTTTACCGTGCGAACCCGGCAGCCCACACACGTTCTCAGCGGGGCTGCCTGGTAACCATATTCCAGCTTACCTTGCCGACGCATCAGCGGGATCAGCAGGTGCCTGCTCGGTGTCCGGCCGGATGTCGATCCGCCAGCCCGTCAGACGGTTGGCGAGGCGGGCGTTCTGCCCTTCCTTGCCGATCGCCAGGGACAACTGGTAGTCGGGCACGATCACCCGCGCGGTGCGGCTGTCGGCGTCGACCACCTCGACACGGGAAACGCGCGCCGGCGACAGGGCATTCCCGACGAACTCGGCCGGATCGTCCGACCAGTCGATAATGTCGATCTTCTCGCCGTGCAACTCCGTCATGACGTTGCGCACGCGCGAGCCCATCGGGCCGATGCAGGCGCCCTTGGCGTTGACGCCGGGCTTGCGCGACCTCACCGCGATCTTGGTGCGGTGCCCGGCCTCGCGCGCGATCGCCGCGATCTCCACCGTGCCGTCGGCGATCTCCGGGACCTCCAGCGCGAAGAGCTTCTTCACGAGGTTGGGATGAGTGCGCGACAGGGTGACCGACGGGCCCTTGGGCCCCTTCTTCACCTGCACGACGTAGCAGCGGATGCGCTCGCCGTGCGCGTACTCCTCGCCCGGGACCTGCTCGTTGTGCGGCAGGATCGCCTCGATCTTGCCCAGGTCGACCAGCACCACCCGCGGGTCCTTGCCCTGCTGGATGACGCCCGCGACCAGCTCGCCCTCACGGCTGGCGAACTCGCCGAAGTTGATCTCGTCCTCGGCGTCGCGCAGCTGCTGCAGGATCACCTGCTTGGCCGTGGTGGCGGCGATCCGGCTGAAGTTGGACGGGGTGTCGTCGTACTCCCGCACGACGTCGCCGTTCTCGTCCAGCTCGGCCGCCCAGATGATCACGTGGCCCGTGTCGCGGTCCAGCTCGGCGCGCGCCTTCTGCGCCGCGCCCTCCGTCCGGAAGTACGCGATGAGCAATGCGTCCTCGATCGCCTTGACGACCAGGTCGAAGGAGATGTCCTTCTCCCGCTCCAGGCTGCGCAGGACGCTCATGTCAATGTCCACAAGGCTCCCCCTAGCCCTCGTCGTCGGCGTCGTCGATGTCTTCGTCGACATCGAGGTCCTCGTCAAGTTCGTCGTCGAGCCCGGCGTCGCGCCGGTTGAACTCGACCTGCACCCGGCCGCGCACCAGCTCGCCGTACGCGAGGCGGCGCGTGCCGTCCAGCTCCACGCCGGTCTCGTCGGCCTCGGTCACGCGGCCCTCCGCGGAGGTGCCGTCCCGCAGCTCCGCCTTCACCAGCCGCCCGCGCGCCCGGCGCCAGTGACGCGGCTCGGTGAGCGGCCTGTCGACGCCGGGAGAGGTGACCTCGAGGACGTACGGGCTGCCGCCGAGGACGTCCTCCTCGTCGAGCCGCTTGGAGACCGACTGACTCACGTCGGCCACGTCGTCCAGGCTCACGCCGCCGTCCCGGTCCACCACGACGCGCACCAGCCGCCGGCGGCCCGCCGGCGTTACCGTCACGTCCTCCAGGTCGAAACCCTCGGCGGCGACCACCGGGCCGAGCAGCTCAACCAGGCGGCCGCGTCGAGCGTCGCTGCCCATGCCGACCTCCCAATGACCGTGTGGCTGTGACCGTGTGCCTAGCCCGATGTGCCAACAGCCTATCGACACCGGGAGGTGGAAACAGCGCCACACCCGAGCGGCGCTCCGACACGTGCACGATCATCGTGGTCACGGGGCGATGACCACTGGGCGGCGCGCCGTACGATGCTGTGTCGTGAGACACAGCGGCGGGGCACGGGTGACGAGACGCGTGTTGCTGGGCTCCGCCGCCGCGGCGGGCCTGGCCGCGGCCGGCTGCTCGTCGAGCCCGCGGCGACCGGCAGCGCCGGCGTCGCCGGACCCGCAGGCCGTGCTGCTCACCTTGCTGATCGCCGGCAAGGAGCAGCTGGTGTCGTTGTACGGGCGCGCGGTCGCCGCTCTGCCGGACCGGGCCGCGGCGCTGGAGCCGTTCCGTCAGCGCCACGTGGCCCATCTGCAGGCCCTGCGCGTGCTCCTGCCCGCCGCGAACGGCACGGGAACGTTCCCCGCGAGTTCCGCGCCGCCGTCCCCGGCCTCGCCCTCGCCCTCCGGGTCGCCGACGGAAGGGCAGCCGGCGGTCTCGGTGAAGGCGCTGAGGGACGCCGAGCGGCGCGCCGCGTCGGGGCGCCCGGCGCAGATGGCCGCGGCCTCCCCCGCCCTCTCCCAGCTCCTGGCGAGCATCGGGGCCTGCGAGGCCGTCCACGTCGTCGCCCTGGGGAGGGTGCGTGACTGAGAGCCCGACCGGGCCGCCGGCCGGCGACGTGCTCGGCCGCGTCCTGTCCGCCGAGCACGCCGCCGTGTTCGCGTACGGAGTGATCGGCGGAAAGACGAGCGGTGCGCTGCTCAGGCGCGCCATGGCGGGGTTCGACGCCCACCGGGCGCGGCGCGACCAGCTCCGCGCGCTGATCACCCAGCGGGGCGGCACCCCCGCCGAACCGGGCCCGACCTACCGCCTGCCCTTCGAGGTGCGCAAACCGGCCGACGCGGTGCGCCTGGCCGTGCTCGTGGAGCAGCGGATGATCACGGCCTACCTGGAGCTTGCCGCCGAGCCCGACCCCGCCCTGCGGCGGATCGCCGCGCTGACCGCGCAGGAGTGCGCGACCCGGGCGTACGGCTGGCAGCCGAAGATCGGCGACCCGTTCCCGGGCATGGGCAGGGACGGCGCCGACTTCGACGCCGCCATCCCCACACAGGAGGCCGAATCCGCCGCGGCGGACAGCTCCGCAGAAACCGACCCCCCCACCCCCTCCGGCCCGTGATCTTGCAGTTTGTCGCACTCGAGCCTTTGACCAGGGCGTCCAGCCTCGGTGATCATGCAGATAACACGCACCCGAGCCTCCTGCCCGCGCAAACCCCTTCCGTGATCTTGCAATTGCAAGATCACGGAAGAAGAAGCCGCAGGCAAACCCCATGAAGAGGTGACCTTATGCAAGATCACGGGGGCACTATGGCCAGCTCAGGCAGGCTCACTGCGACAAACTACAAGATCACGCGGGGTGGGGGTGGCAGGCGGTCAGGACCCGGTCGACGGCCTCGTCCAGCGGGATCTCCTCCTTGGTGCCGGTGACCCGGTCGCGCAGCTCGACCACGCCGTTGGCCAGCCCCCGGCCGACGATCAGGACGGTGGGCAGGCCGAGCAGCTCGGAGTCCTTGAACTTGACGCCGGGCGACACCCCGGGACGGTCGTCCACGAGCACCCGCAGGCCCCGCGCCTCGAGGGTCTCGGCGAGCCGGCTGGCGACCTCGATCTGGTTCTCCTTGCCGGTGCCGACGATGTGCACGTCGGCGGGCGCCACCTCCCTGGGCCAGACCAGGCCCAGCTGGTCGTGGCGCTGCTCGGCGAGCACGGCCACCGCCCGGGAGACGCCGACGCCGTACGAGCCCATCGTGATGCGGATCGGCTTGCCGTCGGGCCCGAGCGCGTCGAGCTGGGCGGCGTCGGCGTACTTGCGGCCGAGCTGGAAGATGTGGCCGATCTCGATTCCGCGGTCGATCGACAGCGGCTGGGCGCAGCGGGGGCAGGCGTCGCCCGCCCGCACCTCGGCGGCCTCGATCGTGCCGTCGGGCCGGAAGTCGCGGCCCGCGACCACGTGCGCGGCGTGCCTGCCCGGCTCGTTGGCGCCCGTCACCCAGGCCGAGCCCTCCACCACGCGCGGGTCGACCAGGTAGGTGATCCCGAGGTCCCTGAGCACCTGCGGGCCGATGTAGCCGCGCACCAGGCCGGGGTGGCGGGCGAAGTCCTCGGCTTCGAAGATCTCCGGCACGCCGGGTGAGAGCGCCGCCTCCAGGCGCTTGAAGTCGACCTCGCGGTCGCCGGGCACCCCGATGATCACCGTCTTGACCTCGTCGGAGCCCGGCGTGCGGACCTTGACGACGAGGTTCTTCAGCGTGTCCGCGGCGGTGATGCCGAGGCCGTGGTGCTCGTTGACGTACGTCACCAGCGACTCGATCGTCGGGGTGTCGGGCGTGTCCAGCACCTGCATGGGCGGATGCGCGGCGGTGACGGCGGGCGGCGCGGGCGTGACGACGGCTTCGGCGTTGGCCGCGTATCCGCAGTTGTGGCAGGCCACGAAGGTGTCCTCACCGGTCGGGCAGGGGGCGAGGAACTCCTCGGAGGCCGACCCGCCCATGGCTCCCGACATCGCGAAGCAGATCTTGTAGTCGATGCCGAGGCGCTCGAAGATGCGGATGTACGCCTCGCGGTGCATCTCGTAGGACCGCTTGAGACCGTCGTCGTCGAGGTCGAAGGAGTAGGAGTCCTTCATGACGAACTCGCGGCCCCGCAGGATGCCGGCCCGGGGCCGGGCCTCGTCGCGGTACTTCGTCTGGATCTGGTAGAGGGTGACGGGATAGTCCTTGTAGGAGGAGTACTCCCCCTTCACCATGTCGGTGAACATCTCCTCGTGGGTCGGCCCCAGGAGATAGTCGGCGCCCTTGCGGTCCTTCAGCCGGAACAGCGTGTCGCCGTACTCGGTCCAGCGGCCCGTGGGCTCGTAGAAGTCCCTGGGCAGCAGCGCGGGGAAGAGCACCTCCTGCGCGCCCATCCGGTCCATCTCCTCGCGCACGACCCGCGCGACGTTCTCGAGCACGATCTTGCCGAGCGGCAGCCAGGAGTAGATGCCGGGCGCGACCCGGCGGATGTAGCCGGCGCGGACGAGCAGCTTGTGGCTCGGCACTTCCGCGTCCGCCGGATCCTCACGCAGGGTGCGCAGGAACAGGGTCGACATACGCAGCAGCACGGCTACTCCTTGCTCGTGAGAGGTCTCGCCGGGGGGCGCCTCCTCGGGGCCCGCGACGCGGAACTCCTCGCGGATCCTCGGAGACGACCTGAGAGACGAGACGAAGACGATGTGCTCTCAAGGCTATCGACTCCGGGACCCTCAGCGCCTCACGTAAACGACGGCGGGGCCGGCTCAGCCTCCGAGCAGTTCCTCCCAGTGCCGGCGCGACCGCCCTCCCGTGCCGACCGGGCCGCCGTCCAGCGCCGCCGACAGCCGCCACAGACCGGCCCTGGTCCGGTGCCGTTCCATGCCGGACGGGTCGATGGCCCGCAGCACGAAGGTCACGCCCATCACGTTCAGCATCGCCGTCGAGGTGGTCGCCGGGCCCGCGGGGGCCGCCGGCACGCTCTGCGGCCCCGGGTCGCCGATCCGCTCCATGAGCAGCGCCGCCACCTCGGCGGCGTACGGGCCGTCCCGCCACTCGATGTGCCAGGACAGGCCGGTGCCCCGCCACCAGGTGAGGTCGCGGCACGCCTCGAGCGTCTCGGCCTCCCCGGACAGGGCGGCCATGACCCGTCCCAGCGCCTCGTACCTGAGCCCGTCCGGGCCGGAGCCGTACGGCGGCGCGTCGCCGCCGTCGTCGTCATGACCGTTCTGCGGGCCGTAGGCCGTGGCCGGTGAGGCCCCGGGCTCGTCCCGCCCCCCGCGGAGTCCCCTCATGTCAGGGAGGGTGCCACCGCCCGGCCTTCTCGTCCGCGGGTTTCCCCGTCTTTTAGCCCCAGAGCCCACGGCCATCACTTTGATCGCGGCCGCCGCTCCCCCGCAACCCCGCGAATCATCACAACACGGATCCGCATGAGGTGCACGGCATGGCGTACCCCTGGCAGGGCGTGCTCGCGATGATAAAGAATCACAGGTAGAAGCTCCGCCTGTGCCTGGAGGCCATGGTGACACTGCGCGTCGCGATCGTCGGGTCGGGCCCGGCCGGCATCTACACGGCCGAGGCGCTGGTCAAGCAGTCGCACGATCCCGTCGAGGTGGACGTCCTCGAACGCCTGCCCACGCCGTACGGGCTCGTCAGGTACGGCGTCGCGCCCGACCACACGTCGATCAAGTCGATCGCCGGCTACCTGCGCAGGGTGCTGGAGACCCCGGGGGTCCGCTTCCTCGGCGGCGTCGAGCTGGGCGCGGACCTGTCCGCGGACGACCTGCTGTCCTGCTACGACGCCGTCGTGTACTGCACCGGGGCGATGGTGGACAGGCACCTCGGCGTCCCCGGCGAGGAGCTGCCGGGCAGCGTCGCCGCGACCGACTTCGTCAACTGGTACTGCGGCCACCCGGACGTGCCGCCGGACGCCTTCTCCCTCGACGTGGAGGACGTCGTCGTCATCGGCGTCGGCAACGTCGCCGTGGACGTGGTGCGGATCATGGCCAAGAGCGCGGACGAGCTGCGCGGCACCGATGTGCCCGAGGAGGTGCTCGACCGGCTGGCCGCCTCGCGGGTCAAGCGCATCCACATGGTCGGCCGGCGCGGCCCCGAGCACGCGAAGTTCACCCTGAAGGAGCTGCGCGAGCTCGGCGAGCTGCTGAACGCCGACGTCCTCACCTTTCCCGACGAGATCGCGGTCGCCGACCTGACCACGCTGTCGCGGCAGGTCAAGGGCAATGTGGACGTCCTGCGGTCGTGGTCGGAGCGCAAGCCGGCCGACCGGCCCCGGCGCCTTGAGGTGCGGTTCTGGCTGCGTCCGGTGGAGATCCTCGGCGTGTCCCGGGTCGAGGGCGTACGGCTGGAGCGGACCCGGCTGGAGGACGGCCGGGTCGTCGGGACGGGCGAGTACGAGACGATCCCGGCGGACATGGTGATGCGCTCGGTGGGCTACCAGAGCGTGGCGCTGCCCGGGGTGCCGTTCGACCCGGGGACGATGACGGTGCCGAACGTCGCCGGCAGAGTGGCGGACCGGCAGTACGTCGCGGGCTGGCTCAAGCGGGGGCCGACGGGCGTGATCGGGACCAACAAGTCCGACGCGGCCGAGACCGTGCGCACGCTGCTCGCCGAGGCGGTGCCGGGCACCGCGACCGCACGGCTGGACGATCTGCTCGCCGCGCGCGGGCTGAGCCCGGTGACGTACGAGGACTGGCTCGCTATCGAGGCCGCGGAGACCTCGCTGGCCGGCAGCCTGCGGAGAGGCGAGCGGGTGAAGCTGGTGGGCAGGGACGCGATGCTGGGCGCGTGCGGCAGGCTCGCCCGGCCGGGCAGCACCTCCTGACGGTCGTCCCGGTCAGGACCAGTGGGCCGGCCGGTGGTAGCGCGCGCCGTCGCGGCCGGGCACGAGCTCGGGAAGCTGCGACTGCCGGATGAGCGCCTCGCCGAGGGGGAACCATGCGTCACTGGCGAGGCGCAGGCCGTCGGAGCGTCTGCCGGGCGGGAAGACGGCGACGACCCTGGTCTTGCCGCCGCGCCTGGCGTCCACCCGGCGCACCGCCTCGATGGCCGCGCACAGGTCGGAGTCGGCCGACAGCAGCAGCACCATGTCCACCCGGTCGAGGGCGACGTCGCCGACCATCGCGGCGGCCAGCGCGACGTCGGACTGCTTCTCCTCGTAGGTCTTCCAGGAGACGCCGCAGGCCCGGCAGGAGGCCCGCTGCTCCTGGAAACGCCCGAGCACCACCTCGACCCCGAGGGTCTCCAGGACCGCGAGGTAGGTCTTCTGCCGTAGCAGCGCGGCCGGTTCGCCGCGCACGTGCGCACTGAAGTAGCGGACGGCCGCCAGCGTCTGCCCGGGCCTCAGCAGCCGGCACGCCAACGCGTGGAGATCGAGCCAGAGATAACGGCGTCCCCGCAGGGAGCGCAGCCCGTAGTAGAGGTTGAACCCGTCCACGTAGACCCCGACACGCAGGACCTGGGGAACGGGGTTGTCGCGCACCGCCATCATCTCCTAACATGGAGTCACCGCGCCCGGGGTTACGTCCCAGGGCTCTACGGCCCCCGGCAGGGGGCCGTTTCTTTTCCGCTCACCTGTTCGATCGGCTGTTCGAGGAAAAGAATAGCCAACCGAACGTGGTCGTGCAGCGACGTTGCGTGATGACGTCGCCGTGGCGGAGGCGTCTGCGAGGATCGTCCCCATGGAGACGACGCTGACCGGCCCAGACGGATCGCTCGCCGGGCCGCTCGACGGCTTCGCGGGCACCTATGACGAGCAGCTCGCCCGGTTCCCCGTACGGGAACCCGCGTGGCAGCCGGTGCACACCGTGTACGTGCCCGCGGACCGGGTGACGGCGGAGATCGTCCAGCAGTGGCGGCACGCCGCGACCGACCTGCTCCACCGGCTCCTGTTCACCCCCGCCGAGCTGGCCGCGTTGTTCGGGCTCGACCCCGACCTGGCCCAGCCCGTGCACGACCGCGTACGCAGGAAGCTGCACGCCGAGCCCATCGAGGACCTGCGGATCGACTTCGAGGACGGGTACGGCCCGCGCTCCCCGGAGGAGGAGGACCGGCACACCGAGTCGGCGGCGGCGGCGGTGGCCGCGATGCACGCGGCGGGCACGCTGCCCCGCAGGTGGGGGCTGCGGGTGAAGTCGTTCGCCGACGGCGACCCCCTGCGCTCGGTGCGCACGCTCGACGGGTTCCTGACCGGGGTCGTGCGGCGCGCCGGCGAACTGCCCGGCGGGTTCACGGTCACGTTCCCCAAGGTCCTGATGGAGGACTACCTGCGCCAGTTCGCCGGCTGCCTGGAGGCGCTGGAGCGGGCGTTGCACCTGCCCGCCGGCACGCTGCGCTTCGAGATGCAGGTGGAGGCTCCGCAGACCGTGCTCATGCTCCAGCGCTCGGCCGGCCTCGTGCCCTCGCTGGGCGGGCGGCTGGCGGCCGCCCACTTCGGGGTGTTCGACTACACCGCCGCGCTCGGGCTGCCGCCGGACGAGCAGCGGCTCGACCATCCGGCCTGCGACCACGCGCGGCACGTCATGCAGACGGCGCTGTCGGGGACGGGCGTGGAGCTGTCGGACGGCTCCCTGGCCGCGGCCCCGGCCTCGGACGCGGCTGCCGACGTGCACGCCCTGCTGCGCAGGCACTCGGCGCTGGTGTCGCACTCGCTGGCTCACGGCTTCTACCAGGGCTGGGACATGCATCCCGCGCACCTCGTCAGCCGCTTCACGACGGTGTACGCGTTCCACCTCGCCTGCTACGAGAAGTACGCCGACCGGGTGCGCGCCTGGCAGGAGCGGCGTACGGCCGCGGGGGGCGTGCTCGACGAGCCCGCGACGATCAGGACGCTCGTCGCGGCGCTGGCCCGGGCCGACCGGGCGCTCTGCTGAGATTTGCCGTATCGGCAATATTGCTTGCCGTGTTCACCGGCCGTGCCGCACTGTTGCGCACAAGCCGAAAACGGGAGGCACAGGTGAGCGAGAAGTACGACGTGGTCGTGGTGGGCGGCGGCGCCGCCGGGCTCAGCGGCGCCCTGGCGCTCGGGCGGGCACGGCGGTCGGTGCTGGTGGTGGACGCCGGAGAGCCGCGCAACGCGCCTGCCGGGCACATGCACAACTTCCTCGGCCGGGACGGCACGCCGCCCGCCGAGCTGCTGGCGGCCGGGCGGGAGGAGGTGATCCGGTACGGCGTCGAGGTCGTCGCGGGGCGGGCCGAGACCGCTGCGCGGGAGGACGACGGCTTCCTCGTGACGCTGGACGACGGCCGCGCCGTACGGGCCCGGCGGCTACTGGTGGCGACCGGAGCCGTCGACGAGTTGCCCGGCGTGCCCGGGCTGGCCGGGCGGTGGGGCCGCGACGTGCTGCACTGCCCGTACTGCCACGGCTGGGAGGTCCGCGACCGGCGGATCGGGGTGCTGGCCACCGGGCCGCTCTCCGTCGAACAGGCGCTGCTGTGGCGGCAGTGGAGCCAGGACGTGGTGTTCCTGGCCCACCGGCTCCCCGCGCTGTCCGACGAGGAGGCCGAGCGGCTCGCCGCGCGCCGGATCCCCGTCGCCGAGGGCCCGGTCACGGCGATCGAGGTGACCGGCGACGCGCTCACCGGGGCGCGGCTGGCCTCGGGCGAGGTCGTCGCGCTCGACGCGCTCGTCGTCGCCGCGCCGCTCACCGCGCGATCCGGGGTGCTGGAGTCGCTCGGGCTCAAGCCGGTCGAGGTGGAGATCGGCGGACACGTGGCCGGCACCCGGATCGCCGCGGAGCCGACCGGGGCGACCGCCGTACCCGGCGTCTACGTGGCGGGGAACGTGACGGACGTGCGTGCCGTGGTCGTCGCGTCCGCCGCGGCGGGCCTGGCCGCCGGTGCGGCGATCAACATGGATCTCATCGCGGAGGAGACCCGGGAGGCCGTCGACGCCTACCGGGACCAGATGAGCACGATGGTCGAGGAGGCCGCCTGGGAGGAGCGCTACCGCTCCCGGCCGGCGGTCTGGAGCGGGCAGCCGAATCCCCAGCTCGTCGCCGAGGCCGCCGGGCTGCCGCCGGGCCGGGCCCTCGACGTCGGCAGCGGCGAGGGCGCCGACGCGGTCTGGCTCGCCGCGAGGGGCTGGCGGGTGACGGGGGCCGACATCTCCGCCACGGCGCTGGAGCGGGCCGCCGCCCACGCCGCCGAGGCGGGTGCGGACGTGGCGGGCCGCGTCGAGTGGCTGCACGCGGACCTGCGCGACCACGCCCTTCCCGAGGGCGCCTACGACCTGGTCTCGGCGCAGTACATGCACCTGCCGGGCGAGGACAGGCGGGAGCTGTTCGCCCGGCTGGCCGCCGCGGTGGCTCCGGGCGGCACCCTGCTGATCGTCGGGCACCACCCGTCCGACCTGCTGACCACGGCCCGGCGGATGCACTTCCCGCAGATGATGTTCACCGCCGAGGAGGTCGCGGCCTCGCTCGACCCGGCCCATTGGGAGGTCGCGGCGGCCGACGCCCGGCCGCGCACGGCCACCGACCAGGAGGGGCGCGAGGTCACGATCCGCGACGCCGTCCTCGTCGCCCGCCGCCGCGTGTGAAGAGCGTCAGAACCGGTCCACGATGCCGCGCCAGCGCCTGACCCGGTCCGGGTCGACCGGCTCCCGCCACGAGCCCCGTACGGCGGTGCCCACGTGGAAGGCCCGGACGCCGTAGTCGAGCAGCACCGGGACGTGCTCCTCGCGCAGGCCGCCGCCCGCGAGCATCAGCGAGGCGTCGCCCGCCTCGGCCCGCGCGCGTAACACCCCCAGGCCGCTGCCGACGCCCTCGGGCGAACCGGACGTGAGGACGGTCGCCAGGTTCGGCAGCAGCCGTACGGCACGCCAGGCGGCCCGCACGTCGGCGGCGTGGTCCACGGCGCGGTGGAAGGTCCAGGGCAGCGGCGAGACCGCGTGGATCAGCGCGTCCGTCGCGTCCCGGTCGACCGACCCGTCCTCGGACAGGAACCCGAAGACGAAGCCCGCCGCGCCGGCCTCGGCGAGCTCCTTGACGTGGCCGCGCAGCCGGTCGAGCTCGTCCGGAGTCACGGTGAACCCGGCGTTGCAGCGGAGCATGACCATCTGCGGCAGCCCGCACTCGCGCGCGATCGCCGCGACGAGGTCCGCCGAGGGGGTGAGCCCGCCCGCGTCCATGTCGGACACGATTTCCAGGCGGTCCGCCCCGCCCTCCTCGGCGGCCACGGCGTCACGCAGGTCGAGCGCGATCACTTCAAGGAGGGATCCCGTCATGAAGTGAACAGTATCCGGTCCCTTTGCGGCGCCTCACGGCATCCGCCCTGTTCAGCACTCGATCAACTCGTTGTGGGCAGTGATGTCAAGAACTCTCCGGGCTTGTGCGGCATGTCCCTCACGGGGGGCCGGCACCACCGGCACCGCCGGCGTGCGGGAGTGGGACGACTCCGCCGGGAGCGTTCCGGGGGCGTCCCGCTCGAACAGCGCGCCTGAGGCGCGGTGCGGCAGGTCGACGGTGCGGACGTGCCGGAAGCCCGCCCTCCGGTAGTACGACTGCAGGCGGGCGTTGTCCTTGGCGCAGTCGAGCCGGAGGTAGGGCCGGCCGTGGACGGCGGCCCGCAGGGCGGCCCAGTCGAGCAGCGCCTCCCCCAGGCCCTGTCCCGAGTAGAGCCTGCTCACGGCGAGCTTGTGGACGTAGAGCGCGTCGCCGGGCCGGTCCGCGGGGGCCCAGAACTCCGGGTCGGCGTGGCCGTCCACGGCGATCGTGGCCGCCGGCACCCGGACGCCGGAGTCGTCTTC
Source organism: Microbispora sp. ZYX-F-249 (assembly GCF_039649665.1). Taxonomy (NCBI): domain Bacteria; kingdom Bacillati; phylum Actinomycetota; class Actinomycetes; order Streptosporangiales; family Streptosporangiaceae; genus Microbispora; species Microbispora maris. Next base: position 108,201 of record NZ_JBDJAW010000017.1, read on the forward strand.
GGCGTCCTCACCGGCGTCCAGGACGTACATGACCCCCTCGCCGATGAGCGGTTCGATGCGCCCGGCCGGGAAGCCCCCGGCGGGCCACTGTCGCACGCCGAGGCCGTTCAGCCACCCGGCGGTGCGCGCCAGCAGGGTGAGGACGCCCTGCAGATCGGCGGGGGCGGCGCGACGCAGCGTGAGTTCCGTAACAAGATCCAGGGTGTTCGCGGGCATGCCTGATTCCTTTCGTGCCGACGGCGGCGATTCGATCACTGTGAGTGACGGCGGGATGCCGTACAGCGTCCGTCCGGAGACGGCGGGCCGCGTCAGGGCGCGCGGGTCCGGCGCGGTCCCCTGCCGGGGTCAGGACGGGAATCGCGGGAACGGCCCCCCGGAGGAGGGCCCGGCGGCCTGGGACACCCGCTCAGCCGAGGGGGCGTCCGGGCCTCGTCAATGACGTTCCAGCTCGTATCGGATCAGATGCTTGTCTGCGGGCAGCACGGACACGGCGACGCGTACGGGCGTGTCGTCGGCGTCGTAGCCGACCCGGGTGTGGACGACGACCGGTGTGCCGGGCTCCAGCTGGAGCCGTGACGACTCGTCCGAGGTCGGCATGCGCGCCGAGAGGTCGTCGATCACGCGGACCTGGAGGTGTCCCAGCTCCTCCAGCACCCGGTTGGCCCCGCGCGTGATGTCGCCGGGCCGGGCGATCTCGGAGTCCCCCACGATCTCCAGGGGGAAGTAGGAGTCCAGCGTGTTGTACGGCTGGCCGTCCACGAAGCGCAGCCGCCGGCGCACGACGGCCAGGGCGCCGTCGGCGAGGGCGAGGCGGGTGGCCACGTCCTCGGGCGGCTCGACGATCGAGACCTCGATCCTCTGGTCCGCCGTACGGCCCTCGGAGCGGACCGCGTGGACGAACGTGTCGAACCGCGGCTCCTCCTGGTCGTACGGGAGGAACTCGTCCTGGGGGCGCATGAGGAGGGGGCGGCGCTCGCGTACGAACGTTCCACGCCGGCGCATCCGCAGGATGAGACCCTCGTTCTCCAGCTCGCCCAGTGCCAGCCGTACGGTGTTGCGGCTGACGCCGTGCGCCTCCATGAGGTCGGCCTCGGTCGGGATCTGGTCGCCCGGCGCGAGTTCGCCCGCGTAGATGGCCCTGCGCACCTCAGCGGCCACCTGCTGGTAGAGCGACGATCGTGCCATCTTTCCTCAATCCACCCTTTTGTTCCAACAAATCTAGAGGATCTCGGTCTACCGGGAAACAACCCCTTGACCTGAGCCCACCCAGCCGCGCATTATCCAAACGTTGGTACAAATCCATCCAATGGAGGTGGGCCCGTGAGGGCGGCCCGTGCGAGAACGCCGAACTCGCTCTGCCGCGACCCCGAGCCCGGACCTGCCAGAGACCAGACCTATCAGAGCGACGGGAACGACATGTCAGAGCTGTCGGTATCCACCGGCATGACCGCCTTGCGCGGAAATGGCGTGACGTGCCCGAACGCGCGGTACCACCGCACCCCCGAGCGGCCGGACGAGGACGGCCGCTCCCCACGGACTCCGTGCGAATGAACGAGGTCTCGACCCCAACCCTCGCCGGGGTCGAGGTCTCGCGCCGGGGCGGAGCGCGTCCTGGCGGGTCCCCCACGCCCGCCAGGACGCGCCACCGTTAGATGGTGCGATGGCGTGCCGACCTCGCCGGCAGCAATTTTGAACCGGGTTCATTTCTGAACCTGGTCCATGTATGCTCCCCATGTGATCGCCGAAGAGAAACGAGCCCGGCGCAGAGCCCACATCGCGGACGCGGCGATGCGGCTGTTCGCCGAGCGGGGGTTCGACGCGGTGACCGTCAACGAGGTCGCCGAGGCGGCCGGGGTCGCTAAGGCGACCCTGTTCAACTACTTCCCGACCAAGGAATCCCTGGTCTTGCACGTGCTCGACGACGACCTCGCGCGGGTCGTCGCCGAGCGCGCGCCGGACCGCACGCCGCTGCGCGCACTGCGCGAGCACTATCGCGAAGCCGTCGCCGAGCCCGCGGACTCCCACGTCCCCGGGCTGCGCACCATGGTGCGGGTCATCCAGCAGAGCCCCGCGCTCATCGCCGGCGTCAGCCGCTTCCGCGGCGAGCAGGTGGCGGCCCTGGTCAAGGCCCTCATAGAGGCCGGCGAACCGGACGACATGCGCGTCCGGCTGATGGCCGCGCACATCGTCACCGCGGTCGGCACCGTCCAGGAGACGTTCTTCCAGCGCCTGACGGACGGCATGCCCCCGCCGGCGGCGGGCAGGCTCGTCGGCGGTGACCTCGATCTCGCGTTCGACCTGCTGGAGCGGGCCTTCGGCGGAGAGGAGAACTGATGCGCGTACGAGGAGTCACCTACGACACCGGCTTCCTGCCCGGCGACGCCAGCCGGCCGCAGTGGCACCCGGAGGCGGTCGAGCGCGACATCCGGGTCATCGCCGGCGAGCTGCACTGCACCGCCGTGCGCATCACCGGCGGCACGCCCGAGCGGCTCTCGCTCGCCGCCGAACTGGCCGCCGAGGCGGGTCTCGAGGTGTGGTTCTCGCCCTTCCCCGTCGACCTGGGCGCTTCCGACATGCTCGCCCTGTACGCCGACTGCGCCCAGCGGGCCGAGGCCGTGCGGCGGGCCGGCGCCGAGGTCGTCTTCGTTCCCGGCTGCGAGACCAGTGCCTTCGGCCACGGGTTCCTGCCCGGGGCCACCTACGAGGACCGGCTCGCCGCCATGACCGGCGCGGACCTGACCTGGTGGCAGGCGATCGCCCCGGTGATGGAGCGCTTCAACGCCTTCCTGGGCGAGGCGGCCGCGGTGTCCAGGAGGCACTTCGGCGGCCGGGTGACGTATGCCGCGGGCCCCTGGGAGTTCGTCGACTGGGCCCCGTTCGATCTGGTCGGCGTGGACGCCTACCGCGCCGCGTACAACGCCGCCCACTTCACCGACGAGCTGCGCGGCCTCTTCAGCCACGGCAAGCCGGTGGCCGTGACGGAGTTCGGCACCTGTCCCTACGCGGGAGCCGGCGACCTCGGCGGCATGGCCTGGACGGTCCCCGCGGGCGCCGTCCGCGACGAGACCGAGCAGGTCCGCTATTTCACCGAGCTGACGGACGCCTTCGAGGAGGCGGGCGTCGACGCCTCCTTCTGGTTCACCTTCGCCGGCTACAACCGCACGGGACGTGCCGCCCTCGGCTCCTACGGCGTCGTCGAGATGCTGGACCCGACCACCTGGAAGCCCAGAGAGGTCTTCCACACGATGGCCGCCCGCTACGCGAACCCCTAGCTCAGGGGAATGCATCGCCTCCGGCCCTCCTTGAGTCTCATGGGGAGTTCCGGCTGAGGAGGCGCCCGCGCGATGAGCATCCCTGTGTCCCGGAGGGTCGGCCATGACGGCGCCAGGAGGATTCCGGCCGTCAATGCCCAGCACTTCAGGAACGTCCTCGGCAGGTACGCCACGGGCGTCGTGGCCGTCACCGCGATCGACACGCTGACCGGGGAACCGTGCGGCCTGGCCGTCAACTCCTTCACGTCGGTGAGCCTCGACCCGCCGCTGGTGGCGTTCTGCGTCTCGGGCGACAGCACGAGCTGGCCGCGGCTGAGGGCCGCCGCGAGCGTGTGCGTCAACGTGCTCGCCGAACAGCAGCGGGAGGCGTGCGAGCGGCTCGCCGCCCCGGGCGGGGACAAGTTCGCGAATCTGTCGTGGGCCCTGTCCCCCGGCGGCGCCCCCGTCCTGGACGGCGCGCTCGCCTGGATCGACTGCGTCGTGGACGTGGAGCACCCCGCCGGCGACCACGTGATCGTCGTCGCCCGGGTCACCGGACTGGACCGGCACGACGACGGCGGCCCTCTGGTGTTCTTCCGGGGCGCGTACGGGGGGTTCCGCTCCTGACGCCGGAACCGACCGGTCGGTATGCTGCCCGCATGACTCTGTTCTCGGTGGAAGGCAAGACGGTCGTCGTCACGGGCGGGTCCCGGGGCATCGGGAAGATGATCGCGCGGGGGTTCCTCGACGCGGGCGCCACCGTCTACATCTCCTCACGGAAGAAGGACGAGCTGGAGGCCACGGCCGCCGAGCTGGGCTGCCACGCCGTACAGGCGGACCTGTCCACCCCCGACGGCGTCGAGGCGCTGGCGCATGCCGTGTCGGAGCGGGACAGCAGCCTCGACGTGCTCGTCAACAACGCGGGGGCGAGCTGGGGCGCGCCGCTGGAGGAGTACCCCGAGCACGCCTTCGACAAGCTCTGGGACATCAACGTCAAGGGCGTGTTCTTCCTCACCCGCCGCTTCCTGCCGCTGCTGCGCGCCGCCGCGTCGCCCGACGACCCGGCACGGGTGATCAACATCGGGTCGATCGACGGGCTCCGCGTGCCGTTCATGGAGAACTACGCGTACTCGGCGGCCAAGGCGGGCGTCCACATGCTCACCCGGCACCTGGCCCACCAGCTCGCCCGGGAGTCGATCACGGTCAACGCGATCGCGCCCGGGCCGTTCGAGTCGAAGATGATGGCCTTCGCGCTCGACGACCCCCAGATGCGCGGCGCGATCGAGAGCGGCGTTCCGCTCGGCCGGATCGGCAGGCCCGACGACATGGCGGGGGCGGCCATCTTCCTCGCCTCACGCGCCGGGTCGTACCTGACCGGTGCGGTGATCCCGGTGGACGGCGGGATCTCCACCCACGGGTAGGGGACGGGCATGTGGCAGGTCGCGGTGTGCGGGCCGGGCGAGTGCACCTCGCAGGAGGCCGAGGCGGCCCGCGCCGTGGGCCGTCTGCTGGCCGAGCACGGCGCGGTCGTGCTGTGCGGCGGGTACGGCGGGGTGATGGCCGCCGCCGCGGCGGGCGCCCGGGAGGCCGGCGGCGTCGCGGTCGGCGTCCTGTCCGGGCGGGACCGGTCCGGGGCGAGCCCGGACCTCACCGTGGCCCTGCCCACCGGCCTGGGCGAGGCCCGCAACGCGCTGATCGTGCGGGCCGCCGACGCGGTCGTCGTCGTGGGCGGCTCCTGGGGCACGCTGTCCGAGCTGGCCCTCGCCCAGCGGGGCGGCACGCCCGTGATCACCCTCGGCGGCTGGCGGGTCCTCGACGCCGGGGGCCGCCCGGTGCCCGGTCCGGTGGCCGCCGCCGATCCGGCCGAGGCCGTACGGCTGGCGCTGGCCGCCGCGGGACGGGCGGGCCCGCTCAGCCCTTGAGCATCTCGGCGAGGGTCTCGGCGAACAGGTCCGGCGCGGCCAGCTCGTCCCGCAGGAACAGGTAGGGCTCGGTGAGCTCCAGCTCGATCAGGACCGGCTCGCCGTCCGGCATCCGCACCAGGTCCACCCGGGCGTACAGCAGGTTGGGCGGCACCGCGGCCAGGACCCGCTCGGCGAGGGCGAACTGGTCGTCGTCCGGGTCGCGCAGGGTGGCGCGGTTCTCCCGGGTCTCCGCCACACCCGCGAGCATGGGGTGCCGCCGTACGGCGTGGCTGAACTGCCCGCCGAAGTACAGCAGCGACAGCTCCCCCTCCTGCTCGACGGACGGGACGTACGGCTGGACCATGACCGTGCGGCCCTCGGCGAGCAGCTTCGCCGCGTGACCGGCGGCGGCGTCCCGGTCCGCGGTGCGGACGGTGTCGCGGGCCCCCGCCGAGACGGCGGGCTTGACCACGTACTCGTCCCAGCCGGGCAGGTCCGCACCGGGGTCGCCGCCCCGGGTGGGCCAGTGGGTGGGAACGGTGGGCACGCCGAGCGTAGGCAGATAGGTCTTGTCGGTGTTCCACTCGATCACCTGTGCCGGGTTGAACAGCCGCGTGACCGACTCCACCCGGTGGGCCCACGCGACGAACTCGTCACGACGGTCGATGTAGTCCCATGGGGACCGCACCACCGCCGCGTCGAAGTCCGACCAGTCGACGCGGGGGTCGTGCCAGTTCACCGGCGAGCCCTCGATGCCGGCGCCGAGCCAGGCGGCGAGGGCGATCTCCCGCTCGTCGTCCAGCTCGGCCGCCGGGTGGTCAGTGGTGACGTAGGCGACCTTCATGACGCTCCCATCCGCATGTCATCGGTGACCAATGCTATTGGGCACGTCAGGTGAGCCCGGCCAGCACCTCCGCCGCCGCCTGCCCGCAGACCCTGGCGGCGCCGTGCGTGGCGATGTGGACCGCCCCCAGGTCCGTACGGCCCGGCAGCCCCATCTCGACCACGACGCCGTCCGGCCGGGCGGCCAGCAGGCGCTCCAGCAGGTCCGTCTGCCAGAGGTGGCGGTGGGCGTCCCGCACGACGACGACGAGGGGCCGGTCGGCCGCCTGGCTCAGCACCGTGCCGGCGACGCCGTTGTGGACGTCGCCCCGGCGCAGCCGGGCGACCGTGGTGCCGGGCAGGAGCTTGCCGAGCGGCTCCCCCGCGCCCCAGGGCATGCCCTTGTCGATCGCGAGGTTGGTCTCCGGCGCCAGCTCCACCACGTGCGGGGCGCCGGCCAGCGGCAGCACCCCGTCCCCCCCGCGCAGGGTCACCCGTACGGCCCGGCGGGCGGCGACGAGCCCGATCTCGTCCTCACGGTCGTCCGGCGCCGGGGCCTGCGCCTGCCAGGCGGTCAGGGCGCGCACCCGCGCGGCGGCGTCGGCGAGCCGCTCCTCCGACAGCCTGCCCTCGGTCACCGCGTCCGCGACCGCGTCGCGGATGTGCTCGTGGGTCGCCTCGTCGGCGTTCTCCCCGCCCACGCAGACCGCGTCGGCGCCCGCCGCCACGGCCATCGCGCTCGCGCCGCCCAGGCCGTACCTGCCGGAGACGGCGGCCATCTCGATGCCGTCGGTCACGATCAGGCCCTCGAAGCCCAGCTCCTCCCGCAGCAGGCCGGTGAGGATGCGGGGGCTGAGCGTGGCCGGCAGCTCCTCGTCGTACGCCGTGACCAGCAGGTGGCCGGTCATGATCGAGCGCACGCCCTCGGCGATGGCCACCCGGAACGGCCACAGCTCGACCTCGGCCAGCTCCTCCCGGGAGGCCGGGACGCGTGGCACGCCGTGGTGGGAGTCGACCGACGTGTCGCCGTGCCCCGGGAAGTGCTTGGCGCAGGCCGCCACGCCGGTGGCCTGCAGGCCGCGGATCCAGGCGGCCGTGTGCCGCGCGACGAGCAGCGGGTCGGCGCCGAACGACCGCAGGCCGATGACCGGGTTGTCCGGGTTGGAGTTGACGTCGGCGGCCGGGGCGAAGTCGATGTTCACCCCCGCGGCCCGCAGGTCGCGGCCGATGTCGCGGGCCACCCGCTCGGTCAGCTCCACGTCGTCCACGACGCCCAGGGCGTAGTTGCCCGGCCGCGAGCTGCCCGTGCGGGCCTCGAGCCTCGTCACCTCCCCGGCCTCCTCGTCGATGCCGATCAGGATGTCGGGGTTCTCCGCGCGCAGAGCCGAGGTCAGCGCGGCGAGCTGGGCCGGGGTGTCGACGTTCCGGGAGAACAGCACCACACCGGCGAGCCCGCCGGCGAGCCGCCGCCGCACCCAGTCGGGGGCGGTGGTCCCGGTGAAGCCGGGCAACAGGACCGTGTCGGCCAGACGGAGCAGGTCAGGGCTTCGCTTCATGCTGCGCCCACAAGGCATCGCTCAGGCATGCCCCGCAATCTAATAGGAAAGTTTCCTATTTGCTAGGGGGGCAGGCCTGGGGATGTGCTCACAGATCGATACGGTGGAGCCGGTTCTCCTTCACCTCGAAGCCGGCGACGGTGGTCGCCGGGGCGCCGGGACGGTCCACGAAGGCGACGGCCCGGTAGTCCGCGCGGAAGCCCTCCATGTCCGCCGCGCAGGACACGTAACCGTGGCGGCTGTCGAAGAACGCGATGTGCGGGTTGGCGTCGAGGATCGCGCTCGCGTCGGTGGTGCCGGGCATGCTCGTCACCGACGGCCCGACGAACTCGACCCCGAGTGCGCGCGAGGCCGGGTCCGCCCAGTCGGCGCGGATGTCGCAGGCGTAGGCGCTGTGCACGTCGCCGCTCAGCACGACCAGCCCGTCGGGGGCGGCGGCGAGCACGCGGGACCGCGAGGCGGGGTAGCCGTCCCAGGCGTCGGCGCTCACCGGCTCGAGCGGGAACTTCCGCTGGGAGAAGAACACCGCCTGCGCGAGCACCTTCCACCGGGCCGCCGAGCCGCGCAGCCGGTCGGTCAGCCACTTCTCCTGCTCGGCGCCGAGCATGTCGCGCCCCTCGCGGTACTGCCGCGTGTCGGTCAGCAGGAAGTCGGCCACCCGGCCGTACGGGCGCCAGCGGTGGTTCTGCAGGGCGGAGCCGGACGGGCGCACGCGCAGCGGCTGGTGCTCGTAGTAGGCCTTGAACGCGGCGGCCCTGCGCTTGAGGAAGGCGGCGGGGCTGCCGCCGTCGCCGGGCAGCGCGCCCGCCCAGTTGTCGCGCACCTCGTGGTCGTCGGGGATCGGGACCCACGGCGCGGCGGCGTGGGCGGCCTGCAGGTCCTTGTCCATCTTGTAGCGGGCGTAGCGGTTGCGGTAGGCGCCGAGCGTCGTGCACTCGGCCGCCGACTCGAGCGGGCGCACCCACCGGCCCGGCTTGGGGTTCTTCGGCTTGCCGTACTCGTAGATGTAGTCGCCGAGGTGGAGGACGAGGTCGGGGCGCTCCGCGGCCATGTGACCCAGCGCGGTGAAGTGGCCGTGCTCGTAGCGCTGGCAGGAGACGAAGCAGAACCGGACGGGCGCGGTCGAATCGGGGGCGGGCGCGGTCCTGGTGCGGCCCACCGGGCTGACGTGGCCCTCCACGAAGAACCGGTAGAAGTAGTCGGCGGCGGGCCGCAGCCCGGCCACCCGCACGTGCACGCTGTGCGCCCAGTCCGGTTGCGCGGGCGCCGTGCCGGACTGCACGATCCTCGTGAACGCCTCGTCCTCGGCGAGCTCCCACCGTACGGTCATCGCCCGGTTGGGCATGCCGCCGGGCTGTGTCGGATGCAGCGGTTCGGGGGCCAGACGGGTCCACAGGATCACGCCGTCGGGTAACGGCTCCCCTGACGCCACCCCCAGGGTGAACGGATAGCCCATTTTCGCCATGAGTTCGATCCTGCCCTACGGGCACGGCCGGTGCGGGGAGGTCGGGCGAGGCGAGAGTGTGAACAAGCTCTTGGTCGGCGGCCATAATGGGAGCCGTGAACCAGCGTAAGGACTCCGGCGGCACGGCCGCGCCGGTCAGGGCGAAGCGGGGGGCGGCCGGTTCGGCGTCCGAACGGCGCGACCACCTCGTCAAGCTCGCCGCCGAGTTGTTCGCGCGCAAGGGCTTCCAGGCCACCACCGTGCGGGAGATCGCACTGGAGGCCGGCATCCTCTCCGGCAGTCTCTACCACCACTTCGACTCCAAGGAGACGATCGTCGACGAGGTGCTGCGCACCTTCCTCGAGGATCTGATCGCCCGTTACCGCGCGGCCCTGGACACCCGGACCGACCCGCGCTCGGTCCTGGCGGAGATGGTCAGGATCGGCTTCGGCACTCTGGAGGACCACCGAGCGGCCATCACGGTCATGCAGAACGACTGGAACTACCTGCGCTCGCTGCCCGGCGACCGGTTCGACTACCTGGTGCGGGCCGAGGACGAGGTCGAGCGCCTGTGGGTGGAGCAGATCAAGAGCGGCCAGGCCGCCGGGCAGTTCCGCCCCGACGTCGACCCCAAGCTGACCTACCGGATGATCCGCGACACGATCTGGGTGACCGTGCGCTGGTTCCGCCCGGACGGCAGGCTCGACACCGACGCGCTCGCCGACCACTTCGGCAAGCTGCTGTTCGACGGCCTGGCGACCGGCGAACGGGCGAGCCGCCCGTCATGACACTCCTCAAGGCCGTACGGCTCGCGCTGACCGAGGCCGCCGACCCGGCGCGCGCCGTCTCGATGCGGTCGTACATGAAGTCGGAGATGCCGTTCCTCGGGGTGACGGCCGTGCCCCGCCGGGCCGCGCTGCGCAAGGTCTTCGCCGAGCACCGGCTGGACAGCGCCCCCGAGTGGCGCAGGGCCGTGCTGGCCCTGTGGCGCGAGGCGGAGTACCGCGAGGAGCGCTACGCCGCCATCGAGCTGTCCGCGCACCGCTTCTACCGGCCCTGGCAGACGCTCTACACCATCCCCATGTACGAGGAGATGATCGTCACCGGGGCGTGGTGGGACCTGGTCGACGACATCGCCGTGCACCGGATCGGCACGCTGCTGCGGCTGTATCCCGAGAGCATGCGCCGCCTGGTGCTGGAGTGGGCGCACGACCCCGACCTGTGGAAGCGGCGCACGGCCATCCTGTGCCAGAACTCCTTCAAGGAGCGGACCGACGCCCACCTGCTCTACGCCTGCATCGAGCCGAGCCTGTCGGACACCGACTTCTTCGCCCGCAAGGCGATCGGCTGGGCGCTGCGGGAGTACGCGAAGACCAACCCGCAGGAGGTGCTCCGCTACGTGAAGCACCAGGGCCTCAGCGGGGTGAGCCGCCGCGAGGCGCTGCGGAACCTCCCCGGCGCGTAGGGGTCAGTTCCCGAGGAGCCACCGCGCCGCCCGCCGCAGCAGGGCGCGGCGCACCGGGTTCTCGTACGAGCGGGTGTCGTGGCCGAGCGCGTCGTACACGACCCTGCCGCCTGCCACGGTTCTCGCCCACAGCAGGGGCTGGTCCCCCGAGTACGCCAGCGGCTCCACGTCCGGCAGGACGTCGAGGTCGGTGTAGACCTCGTCGGTCACCTCGAAGCCGGTCAGGCCGTCGACGATCGGGTGGCCGCCCGCGAGCCCGACCTCCGCCGGGCCGATCGGCGGGTGGTACGACTTGCCCCATCTCCAGGCGCCGCCCACGATCTCGGCCCACTCCGGCCAGTCGTCGAAGCAGAGCGAGGCGGTGTGCACGGCGAGCAGCCCGCCGCCCCTCGCGAGGTGAGCGAGCAGCGTGCGCCTGACGGAGTCCGGCGTCTCGAAGCGCCACCGGTCGCGCTCCTCCGCGAAGTCGTCGCCGTCGATCCTCCAGCGGAACGCGTTCACGGTGATCAGGCCGACCGGCGGGGGCTCGGCCAGTGCCCCGGCGATGTCCTCGGTGATCTCCGACTCGATGCCGATCTCGGCGAGGACGCCCGCGAGGGCGGCCGAGGTGGCCGGGAAGTCGTGGGCCACTCCCCCGGACAGGATGAGGTTGCGCGGCATGACAAGCACCTTACGTTCTGGGCTGGGCGCGGTCGCCCAGGGCGAGCAGGACGTCCCTGAGCAGGTCGGCCAGGGCGCGCGCGGCCGGTTCCGGCACGTCCGCCAGCAGCTCCCGGTGCGCCTCGGTCGTGGCCAGCGACAGCTCCTCGGCTTTCGTCACGCCGAGCGGGGTGAGCCGCACCCACGAGCTGCGCCCGTCGGCCGGGTCGGGCTCCCGTTCCACCAGCCCGGCGGCGACCAGCCGCTGCAGGATGTTGCTCGTCCCTCCGGTCGTGAGCATCAGGTGGGAGGCGAGCCTGCTCGGCTTGAGCCGGTAGGGCCGGCCGGCCCGGCGGAGGGTGGCGAGGACGTCGAACTCCGCGTACGTCAGGCCGTGCCGGCCGAGCACCGCCTGGGTGACCTCCTCGACGCGGGCCTTGAGCCGGGTGAGGCGCTTGACGATCTCGAGTTGGACGGTGGCCGCCTCCGGCAGTTCGGCCCGCCACCCTTCGATCATCTCGTCGACCCGGTCCCGCTGTCGCATGGAGTTGAGCCTAGTCCCTCGCTCTGATAGCTTTCGCAAAAGCTTTTAGGAAAGCATTTTGGATAGGGGTTCCAATGAGAACGATCATCGTCAACGGCACCGTCGTCGACACCGAGCCGCACCCGCACGTCGTGCCGGACGCGGCCGTCGTCATCGAGGACGGCGTCATCGTCTCGGTCGGGCCGCGCCCGGACGACGGACCGGAGAACGACCAGATCGTCGACGCGGGCGGCGGCATCGTGCTGCCGGGCTTCGTGGACACGCATCGCCACGTGTGGCAGAGCGTGCTGCGCGGCATCGCGGCCGACGCGACGCTCGGCGCGTACCTCGACCTGGTCCTCGGCTCCCTCGCCCCGGCGTTCCGCGCCGAGGACGTGTACGCCGCCAACCTCTGGGGCGCGGCCGAGGCCCTCAACGCCGGCGTCACCACCGTCTACGACTGGTCGCACATCCAGCTCACTCCCGGCCACACGGACGCGGCCGTCGAGGCGTTACGCGAGTCCGGCGTACGGGCGGTGTTCGGGTACGCGCACCGGGGGACGGGCGACGCCGACCGCGCCGAGCGGGAGGTGCGGCGGGTCCGCTCGGCGCTTCTGCCCTCCGACGACGGCCTCGTCACCCCCGCCCTCGCCGCCTGGGGCCCGGTCTACGGCTCGGTGGAGGCCGCGCGGGCCGACTGGGCGCTCGCGCGCGATCTCGGTCTGCGGGTCAGCCTGCACGCCACCGGCGAGGGCCCGGTCGAGCGGCTGCACGACGCCGGCCTGCTCGGCCCGGACGTGCTGTTCGTGCACTGCAACGGCATCCCGGACGAGTCGCTGAAGCTGATCGCCGGCAGCGGCGGCACGGCCTCGGTGGCCCCGGCGGTGGAGTCGCTGATGGGACACGGCCACCCCGAGACCGGGAGACTGCGGTCCTTCGGCATCACGACCGGACTCGGCGTGGACACGGTCACCGACGTCCCCGGCGACATGTTCTCCGTGATGCGCGCGGCGTTCGCGGCCGGACGCGCCCGCCCCGTGGGGCCCGGTCTCACCGCGGCGGACGTGCTGCGCATGGCCACGGCCGAAGGCGCGGCGGCGCTGGGCATGGACCACAGGATCGGCTCGCTGCGTCCCGGCAAGCAGGCCGACATCGTGATCCTGGACGCCGGAGCCCCCGGCCTCGCGCCCGTGCACGACCCGGTGGCCGCGGTCGTCACGGCGGCCGACACCGCCGCCGTGGACACGGTCCTGGTCGGCGGGCGCGTCGTCAAGCGCGGGGGCCGCCTCGTGGGTGTGGACGTCGACCGCGCCCGCGACCTCGCCGTACGCGCGGCCCGGCGCGTCACCGCGCACGCGAGGACTACATCCGCAAGGTGACTTTTTTGCTCCGGTGACAACCGCCCTTTCGGGTGAGACCTTGAGTCGAAGCTATCCGAGGGGGCGGCGTCATGAACGCCTGGTCGGTACCGGGCTACCGGGAGGTGCGCGAACTCGGCGCCGGCGGCGCCGGGCGGGTCGTGCTGGCGACCTACGTGACCACCGGCGCCTACGTGGCGATCAAGTACCTGCGCGAGGAGCTGCGGCGGGATCAGCGCTTCCTCGCCGGGTTCCGGCACGAGGCCCGGGTCATGGTCGAGCTGAACGATCCCAACGTCGTGCGCCTGTACGAGTACGTCGAGGCGCCCGACGGCGCGGCGATCGTGATGGAGCTCGTCGACGGGGTCTCGCTGCGCAGGATCCTCGCCGCGCACGGCTCGACCAGCCCGGAGGCGGCGCTGGTCGTGCTGAAGGGCTCGCTCGCGGGCCTGTCGGCCGCGCACGCCGCGGGCATCGTCCACCGTGACTACAAGCCGGAGAACGTGCTGATCCAGGCCGACGGGACCAGCAAGTTGTCGGACTTCGGCATCGCGACGCCGAGCGGCTCGCCGGACGCGCCCGCGGGCACGCCGCCCTACATGGCACCGGAGCAGTGGTACGGCGGGCTCGCCGGCCCCGCCGCCGACGTGTACGCGGCCACCTGCGTGTTCTACGAGTGCCTCACCGGGCACCGGCCCTTCCGGGCGAACGATCTGACGGCGCTGCGCATGCTGCACCGCAGCGCTCCCATCCCGGCGGCGGACGTGCCGGGCTCGGTGCGGGACCTGGTCGCGCGCGGCATGGCCAAGAACCCGGCGGACCGGCCGCCCACCGCGCGGGCGTTCATCGTCGATCTGGAGACCGCCGCGACCGCCGCGTACGGGCCCGACTGGGAGCAGCGCGGCCGCCGCCATCTGGCCGAGCTGGCGACCCTGCTGGCGCTGACGTTCCCCCTGGCCGCCCCGGCCGAGCCGGTCGAGGCGTCCACCTCGCTCGCCCAGACCGTGCTGTCGGAGCGGCTCACCCGCTTCGCGCCCCGTTTCGCCATCGGCGCCGCCGTGCTGTCGGCCGCCGTGATCGCGGCGGTGGTCGCGGCCAACCGGCAGACCCCGGTGGCACAGGACACCCTGCTCACCCCGCCCCCGCGGAGCGCTCCGGCGGAGCTGTTCCCGGCCACGGACTCCACGGAGACGGCCCCGCCGGCCGTAGTACCTGGGACGGCACCCGGCGAGACGGCACCGGACGAGACGGCAGCGGGCGACACGTCGGGGAGCGACGCGGGGCCGGACGAAAACTCCGGCACGCCGCCGCCCGAACTGTCCGAGACGCCGGTGTCGTCCGTGTCCACCGGGCCGGCCGTCCCGCCGGGCTCCTCCGTGCCACCGAGCCCCGCGAAGCCGCCGGGCTCTTCGGGACCGCCGGGCTCTCCGGGACCGAGCGCCACCCCCTCGCACCTGGGCGCGACCGCGTCGCCGGCGCCTGCGCGGGTGACGGACCTCGGCATCGCGGCGTTCGACGGCCAGGCGGTCACGGTCGACGTACGGGCGAGCACGACGGCCCGGGTCCTGCTCACCACGCGTTTCGCGTCCGGGCCGTCGCCGGACGCCCTCACCGCCGCGCCCGCGCAGACGGTCGGGCTGCGGGGCGCGAGGTCCTATCACATCGGGCTGCAGCAGGCGTTCCCCGCCCCCGCCTGCGGGACCACCGTCTACCGGCGGGTCGAGGTGTCCACCTCTCCGGCCGCCCGCGGAGGCGCCCGCACACGCACGCGGAGACTCACCGGGGCGCCCTGTCCGGCGCCCGGCGTCGAGGACGTGGCGATCGACCGCTGGGACGGCAGGGCGGCGGCCGTGACCGTGCGGACCACGGGCAGGGGCCCGGTCACGGTCTCCACCGTCTTCACGCGCGACGGCCGCTCGGCGGCGGCCGACACCCGTACGCTTTCCGGCCGCACGTCCTACTCCTTCACGGTGGCGGCCGGCCTCGGCCCCGTGGAGTGCGGGAAGAGGGCGCTGTTCGGGGTGCGCGTCACGACCGATCCGGCCTACCCCGGCGGGCCCCGCCAGGCAGAGGTGGGGGTCGGCGGCCCCCGGTGCCCGCGGCCGCGGGAGTCGCCCTCGGGCCGGGGGAACGAGAGCCCCACCCCGCCCGCGACACCCGACCCGCCCAAGACGCCCGATCCACCCAAGACACCCGATCCGCCGAGGAGCCCCGATACGCCCACCACTCCCGATCCGCCGCGAAGTCCGGCGCCGGGGGACCCCGGGCCGCGGGAGCCGGGGCCGCAGAGTCCCGATCCGCAGGAGACCCCGCCGCCTCCGGTGATCGACTGACCCGCGCACCACGTGCGGGGACGTGAAAGATTCACCGCCGTCCCGGCCGCCATTCTTTCGCATACTTTTCGAAGCGCCTGTTCACCAGGGGTTTCCCCTCGTGCTGCGACCATGGCGGACACCCTCGTGCCGTTGACGCGTCTTTGTGTGCCGGTTTTGACTCCCGACAGCGACAGAACGATGTCCCCGTACATCGGCGCCCTAGATTGTTAGCGCTAACGCGAATACTCGGGAGATTCGGGAGAAGCCCGTGCGAAATGACAGCCCCTTTCGCCGGCGGTTGACGGTGTCGGCCGCCGCCGTCGCGCTGTTGGCGGCCGGCGCCGGGGTGGCCGCGACCCACGCCGCGTCGGCGGCCGCGGCCGGGTGTCAGGTCAGCTACACGGTCACCAGCCAGTGGCAGGGCGGCTTCGGCGCGAGCGTCAGCGTCCGCAACCTCGATGACCCGATCAACGGCTGGAAGCTGACCTGGTCGTTCCCCGCCGGGCAGACCATCACCCAGCTCTGGAACGGCACCCACACCCAGTCCGGCTCCCAGGTCACGGTGACCAACGCCTCCTACAACGGCGGCATCCCCAGCGGGGGCAGCACGGAGTTCGGGTTCAACGGCAGCTGGAACGGCTCCAACCCCGTGCCGTCCGGCTTCGCCCTGAACGGCGTGGCCTGCACCGGCGGCGTCACCTCTCCCAGTCCCAGTCCCAGTCCCAGTCCCAGTTTCACGCCGAGTCCCAGCCCCACGCCGAGTCCCAGTGCCTCCCCCAGCGCCAGTCCCAGTGTCTCGCCGAGTGCCAGTCCCACCCCGCCGAGCAGGCCGGCCATCGAGAACGACTTCCCGGTCACCAGGGAGGGGGCGTACGGCACCAACCGCTACACGGTGTTCCGGCCGTCGAACCCCGCGGGCGTGGGGCGTCCCATGCCCGTGCTGGTCTTCGGCAACGGGGCCTGCGCGCACACCAACGGGAGCGAGGTCGTCCAGGCGCTGACGTTCATCGCCGCCCGCGGGTTCGTCGTGGTGGACACCGCGTCGGTCGACGGCTCGCCGAACGGCGTGCAGAGCGGGTCCCCGATCCCGTCGCTGCTGACCGACGGGATCAGCTGGGCCGAGCGCGAGAACGCCCGCACCGGCTCGCCGCTCTACCAGCGCCTCGACCTGTCCAGGGTCGCCACGGCCGGGCACTCCTGCGGCGGGCTGGAGGCGCTGATCGCCGGGCAGGACCGGCGGGTCAAGAGCGTCGTCTCGCTGGACAGCGGGCTGTTCGCCGACGGTTCGTTCGGATACTCACGCGCGGAACTGTCCAAGCTGCACACCCCGGTGATGTTCCTGGACGGCGGGCCGTCCGACATCGCCTACGACAACACCCGGGCCAACTACGACCTCACCCAGGTGCCGGCGGTGCTGGCCGAGCATCCGCAGGCCGGTCACGTCGGGTTCATCACCGGCAGCCAGATGACCGACGGCATGACCGCGGTGGTCCAGTTCCTGGACATGACCCTCAACGGCAACGCCACGGCACGCGCGTACATCCTCGGTCCCTCGGGTCTGGCGGCCAGAGCCCCCTGGACGGTCCGGAACAAGAACTTCTGACCCGGATTCCGGTGCCGTACCGATGAGCGCGTCAGGGACGAGCGTGCCGGCCAGCGCCGACGAGTTCGGGCTCCGCCGGCCCGGCCGGCTCGCCGTCCTCCTCATGGCCCTCGATGGACAGGTTCGGCAGGATCCGGTCGAGCCATCGCGGGATCCACCAGTTGAGCCTGCCGAGCAGCACCATCGTGGCGGGCACGAGGAAGCCCCGGATCAGGGTCGCGTCGACGGCGATGGCCACGGCCAGGCCGACGCCGAACACCTTGACCAACGGGTCGGGGTAGGCGATGAAGGCGGTGAACACCGCCACCATGATCAGGGCGGCCGAGGTGATGACGCGGCCGGTCGACCCCAGTCCCTCGGCCACCGCGCCGCGGTTGTCCCCGCTGCGGGCGTAGGCCTGCCGTACGGAGGTGAGCAGGAAGACCTCGTAGTCCATCGACAGGCCGAACAACACGGCGAACAGGATGAGCGGCACATACGTGTCGATGGGCACCGAGAAGAACAGCGTGGCGAGGTAGGACCCGTCAGCCGAGGGCGGGGGGTCCATGCCGACCAGGCGGCTGCCCAGGCCGTGGGAGAACACCACGGCCAGGGCGCCGAAGGCGGCGCCGAGCGAGACGAGGTTCATCACCGCCGCCTTGATCGCGACCAGGGGCGCGCGGAAGGCCAGCAGCAGGAGCAGGGCGCTGAGCAGCACGACGATGCCGACGACCAGCGGCGTCCTGCCCATGATGCGGTCGCCCGCGTCCGCCAGCCCGGCGACCTCGCCGCCGACGTGGACGTGCGCCCCGGGCACCTCGATGGCCCGCACCCGCTTCACCACGTCGAGGGCCCGCGGGTCGCTCGGCGCGTAGCCGGGGACGGCCTGGATGAGCACGGACCGGCCGTCCTCGTTGACCTTCGGCGGGGCGACGAAGGCGACGCCCTCGGTGTGCTCCACCCGCTGCCGCAGCACCTGCACCACCGGATCGGGCGGGGTCGAGTCGGCGATCTTCCGGTCGAGTTCGGCCACGACGACGAGCCCGCCGTTGGCCCCCGGGCCGAAGCCCGCCTCGATCAGCTCGTACGCCCGCCGAGCCGGGGTGCCCTTGTCGCCGTACCCGTTGTCGAGCGGGCCGAGCTTGATCGTGACGGCGGGGGCGGCGAGCGCCGCCAGCACGACCACGGTGACGGCGAGCACCCGCCAGGGACGGCGCGCCACCCAGGCGCCCAGCCGGGCCCAGCCGGTCGCCGGGCCGTCGGGGCGTGCGGCGGTGCGCCCGGAGAAGGGCAGCCGCAGCGCGTTGACCCGATGGCCGAGGATGCCGAGCAGCGCGGGCACCAGCGTGATCGAGGTGAGCACGGCGCACACGACCGAGACGCCGGTGATCCAGCCGAGCGTGCTCAGCAGCGGGAACCCGGCGAACATCAGCGCGCTCAGCGCGATCACCACCGTGCCGCCGGCGAACAGCACGGCCCCGCCCGAGGAGGCCGCGGTGCGCCGCACCGCCTCCCGCACCGGCACGCCGGCGGCCAGCAGCGACCGGTGCCGCGACAGCAGGAACAACGCGTAGTCGATGCCGACGCCGAGGCCGATCATCGTGGCCAGGATCGACGCCGTCGAGGGCACGTCCACGACGTGCCCGAGCAGCGCGATCACGCCGAGCCCCACCCCGATGCTGATCAGCGCGGTGAAGACCGGTATGAGTGCGGCGACCAGCGTCCCGAAGGCGAACAGCAGCACCAGCAGCGCGACGACCACGCCCGCGACCTCGCTGGCGCCGGTCTTGATCTGCTTGTCGGCGGGCGTGGAGCTGTCGGACGGGACGACCTCGATGCCCGCCCGCGCGGCCGGCGCGGCGGCGGCGACGAGCTGCTCGGAGGTCTGCGCGATCTTGGTGGTGTCCTGCCCCACCAACCGTACGGTGATCATGCCGATCCGCAGGTTGGACGACATGCCGCCGATCCGGTACGGCGTCTCCACCTGGGCGACGTGCGGCGCGCGCCGCAGGGCGTCCATCGACTGCTCGACGGCCTTCTTACGGGACTTGTCGATCAGCGTGCCGTCCGCCGTGTAGAGGACGAGCTGCACCGTCCCGCCCGCGTCGAATCCCGGACCGAAGCCCTCGCGCATGAGTTCGTGCGCCCGCTGCGCGTCCGTACCGGGGATCGCGACGTCGTTGTTGACCGGCCGGCCCCATACCAGCGTGCCCGCGGTCAGCAGCCCCGCCGCCAGCACCCACAGCGTCAGCACCAGCCAGCCGTGGCGCGCGCACCATCCGCCGAGCCGCCCCAGAAGCCCGCTCATCGTCGTCCGTCCCGGCTAGCATGTCCTGACGGCCGTCCTGTACGGCCGTACAAAACGAGGGTAAACGGAACGTGTCGGCGGGCGAGGGGCCCGCCGGAAAATGAGACGATGACCACACTCGACCAGGGGAACGCGACCCGGTCCCGGATCCTGGCCGCGGCCCGCGACCTGTTCGCCGAGCGCGGGTACGCCGCCGTGTCGCTCGCCGACATCGCGGCGGCGGTCGGCCTGACCAAGACCGCGGTCGCCTACCACTTCCATCCCAAGGACCGGCTGGCGGCCGAGATCATCGCTCCGGCGGCCGACGACCTGCTCGCGCTGCTCGGCGCCCGGTCCTCCGGGCACCGGGAGTTCCTGCGGGCGTTCACCGCGTTCGCCGTGCGGCACCGCGCGGTGATCCGGTTGCTCACCGAGGACATCGGCGGCGCCGACAGCGCCCCTCCGGGATCGCCCGGCGAGGCGATCAGGGAGTTCGGCCGGGAGCTGTTCGCCCGCCTGGCCGGGCCGGACCCCTCCCCCGGCACACGCGTACGCGCCTGGGCCGCCCTCGGCGCGGTGCAGTCCGGGGTGGTGAAGACCATGGACGTGCCCGCGGAGGTGGTCGAGGAGATGCTGACCGCCGCCGCCGTCGCCGTGTTCGAATCTTGATGTATCGATCCCCTTGCGATCAGTTGCGGAGCGCGTCACATTTCGTGTGAACGTTCAACCTTTCCGCCGCGTCCTAGGAGACACCAGCGGGACGGATGCGAAGGGAGTGACGGCCAGCCGTGGACGTATCGGCCGCCGGGGAGGGCCGCGCGGGCACACTCGGTCAGGTGGTGTCTGCCCTGTCCAAGACGCCGCGGACCGTCCTCGTCCTCGGCGAGCCCGGCATCGGGAAGACGCACCTGCTGAACGAGGTCGCGGCGCGGCTCAAGGGCTACCACGTGCTGCGCGGCCAGGCCCGCGAACTGGACGGCGGGCGCGCCTACGCCCCCCTCGTCGAGGCGCTCGGGGCGCTGCGCGGTGAGGCGGCCGACGCGCTGTCCGACCTGCTCGACGCGATCGACCAGGCCGCCCTCGGGCATCCCGCGGCGGCGCCCGGCGCGATGGCCTCCCGCCTGCTGGAGTCGCTGCCCGGCCCGACCCTCCTCGCCATCGACGATGTGCACCTGGCCGACGCCGACACGCTGAGCGTGTTGCGGGCTCTGCCGCGCCGCCACGACGCCGTCGCCATCCTCGGCACCGCCCGCCACCCTCCCCCGCTCGACGTGGACCTGTCCGTCCGGCTCCAGCCGCTGACCATGGCCGAGATCGCGGACCTGGTCGGCACGCTGCTGGGCCGTACGCCGAGCGACACCGTCCTGCGGCGGATCCACGTCGCGAGCCGGGGCAATCCGTGGTTCGTGCAGGAGGCCGTGCTGGCTCTGGTGCAGGGCGGCGCGGTGCGCTCGGCGGATCCGGGGGCACGGCGTGGCGCGATCCTGAGCCGGCTGTTCCAGCGCGACCGGGGCGGACGCGACCTCGCTCGCGTGCTGGCCGCGCTGTCGCGGACGCGGGAGACGGCCGGCCTCACGGCGCTCGCCGAACTCGCCGGGCTCGACCCGCCGCGGGCGGAACGCGCCGTCGAGGCGCTGGTCAGGGATGGCGTGGTCACCGTGAACGGCGACGGCTACGCGCTGGCCCACCCGCTCGTGGCCGAGGCGCTCTACGACGACCTCGGCGCCTCCGGCCGGCGCGAGGTCCACCGCCGCATCGCCGACATGCTCCAGCGGGAGGGGCTGACCGGCACCCGGCGGGTCCTGGAGTGGGCCACCCACATGGCCGAGGCGGGCCCGGCCGCCGAGGCCCTGCCCGCGGTGCTGCGCGCGGCCGAACTGACCCGCTGGACCGCGCCGTTGTCGGCCGCGCACTGGTACGGCAAGGCCGCCGAGCTGTCCCCGCAGCCCGGTGAGCTGCTGGCCAGGCAGGCGCTCGCGTACTGGAAGGGGTCGCGGCCCGCGCTGGCGCTGAACTCCGCGCAGCGGGCGCTCGCCGTGCTGCCCGCAGGCCGCCGCCACACCCGTGCCGCGTACACCGCGGTCGGCGCGGCCCACGTGATGGGCTGGTACGAGGTGGCCCTCGACGTGGCCCGCCGCCAGATCCCGAAGGCCGACGACCCCTCGGCGCTGCTCGCGCAGCAGGCGCTGGTCAGCGCGGAGATGGGCCGTCCCAGCCGCGAGTCCGCCCGGCGGGCCTGGGAGGGGCTGGCCGACTGCCCGCCGCAGGACCGCGCGATCACGGTCGGCTATCTGGCCATCCACGCGCTCATCCAGGGTGACTGGACCGAGACGCAGCGGGCGGTCGGCGACCTGCTCACCTTCGCCGCTGCGCTGCCCCCGGGCGCCCGGCTCGCGTCGCTGGAGTCGGCGGCGCACGTGCTGGCGATCGCCGGGCTGCGCTCGCGCGCCGTCGAGGTGCTCGACCAGGCCGAGCAGATCCACCGCGGCCTCGGCTGGCACGACATCGCCGGGCAGCACGTACGGACCATGGCCGTGATCCGGCGGATGAGCGGCGAATGGCCGCGCGCGCTGGAGGAGATCGCGGTCGCGGCCCGGGCGCTGGCCGAGGCGGGCCTGCTGGAGAACCTGGCCCTCCTGCGCAACATGGAACTGGACATCCTGCTCGACCAGGGCAGGCTGGACGAGGCCGCCCGGGTCCTCGCCGAGCCACCGCCCGGCTCGGCCCTGCAGCAGGGCATGCGGTGCGTGTTCCGCGCGCGCCTGGCGGCCGGTCGCGGCGACATCGCCGCCGCGCGGCGCGAACTCGACGACGCCCTCGCGTACGAGGTGCCCGAGGTGGTGCACCGGGCACTGGCGATCAAGGTGCTGGTGACGGGAGGGGCGGGCGACGACGCGGGCTGCCGGGCGGCGGCCTCCCGGCTGGATGAGCGGTCGGCGAACGGCACCCCCCGGGCCCGGCTCGCCGCCGACCTGGCGGTGGGCTGGGCGTTCCGCGACCGCGCACGGGCCGGCGCGGCGCTGGAGCAGTCCCGCGCGGACGGCCTGCCGTTCGAGGAGGCCCGGGCCCGGCTGGTCCTCGGCGCGCTCGGCGACACCGCGCAGCTCCCCCGCGCACATGCGATCTTCACCCGGCTCGGCGCCGCCCCCTGGGCGGCCCTCTCGGAGCGCCGTCTGCGCGAGGCGGGGCTGGTCCCCGAACCGGCGGGCCGCCTCACCCCCGGGGAGCGCCGTGTCATCGAACTGGTCGCCGACGGGCTGAGCAACCCCCAGATCGCCGAGGAGCTGCACTACAGCCGCAAGACCGTGGAGGTCTATCTAACCCGGGTGTACGCGAAGACCGGCCTGCGGTCGCGCGTCGAACTCGCCCTGGCCGTCGAGCGCGGCGAGCTGTGACACGTCCCATGTCCGGCGGGGGCGTCAGGCGGCGGGGAAGTCGGTCGCGGGCGCGGTGCGGGCGGCGGCCTCGACGTTCGCCCGCAGGGCCTCGACCTTGGCCACGGCGTAGGAGTGGGCGTCCGAACCGAGCAGCATCCGCAGCGGGCCATCCCCGGCCAGGACCCGGTCGATGATCGCGCGGGCGCCCCTGACCGGATCGCCGAGCTGGCTGCCCTGGAGCTTGAGGTGGTCGAGGGTCATCTCACGGATGGCCGGGTAGTGGGGGGTCGTCTCGGCGGGCAGGGCGATGGAGTCCCTGGTGAGGAACTCGGTGCGGAAGTAGCCGGGTTCGACGATGGTGACCCGGACGCCGAAGTCCGCCACCTCGGCGGCGAGCGCCTCGCTCAACCCCTCCAGCGCGAACTTACCGGCGCAGTAGAGAGCCCAGCCCGGGACAGCGGTCAGGCCCAGGATCGAGGACACGTTGACGATGTGGCCGCCGCGTTGCTCGCGGAGGATCGGCAGGGCGGCGCGCAGTACGTTCCACACGCCCACGACCTGGACGTCGAGCATGTCGCGGACCTCGCGGTCGCCGGTCTCCTCCACCGCGGCCAGGAAGCCGTAGCCCGCGTTGTTGACGACGACGTCCAGGCCGCCGAAGTGCCCGGTGGTCTTCCGGACCGCGCGCTCGACCGCCGCCTCGTCACGCAGGTCGACGGTGAGCGGGAGAAGGCGCGACGCCTCGATCCCGTCACCGAGTGCGGCGAGCAGCCGCTCCGGCGACCGCGTCGTCGCGGCGACCCGGTCGCCGCGCTCCAGTAGCCGCCTGACCAGTTCGAGGCCGAGACCGCGGGAGGTGCCGGTCACGAACCACGTCGCCGGTCGGTCCGCTGGGAAGCTCATGGTGATCCTCTCGGATGTCGCGGGTGGCGCCGGCCGGGAAGCCCCCGGGACCGGCACGGCACCAGCTTCATCCACCGCGACCCGCTGCGGACGTCCATATCGCGCCCTGTGCGACCGCGCACCGGGGAACCTAGGACGCACAGGACCAGCCGGGAACACCCGGCAGGCGAGACACTGGATCCGTGGCCGGAACCAACCGTGAACTCGCCGACTTCCTGAGACGTGCCCGCAGCCAGGTCGACCCGGCACGGGCCGGCCTGCCCTCCGACGGCCGCGTGCGCCGGGTCCCGGGCCTGCGCCGCGAGGAAGTCGCCTTCCTGGCCGGAGTCTCGACCGACTACTACGCACGCCTCGAACAGGGCCGGCGCATCACCCCCTCGCCGGCCGTCGTCGAGGCCGTCGGCCGCGCCCTCGGGCTCGACGACGCCGGACGCGCGCATCTGCACGACCTCATCGGGCTGACCACGGCCCCCGTCCGGCCCCGGACCCGCGGCGTCCAGCGCGTGCGCCCCGGGCTCTACCAGCTCCTCGACGCCCTCGACGGCGAGCCCGCCCTCGTCCTCGGCCGCCGCACCGACGTGCTCGCCGCCAACACGATGGCGAGGGCGCTGTTCACGGACTTCGACCGGCTGCCGCCCCGGCAGCGCAACTACGCGCGATGGATGTTCCTCGACGACGACGCCCGATCGCTGTTCGCGGACTGGGACGTCCAGGCGCGCGCCGCGGTCGAGAGCCTGCGGCTCGACGCGGGCCGCGACCCGGACGATCAGGCCACCGTCGCGCTCATCGCCGACCTGCGCGAGCGCAGCCGCGAGTTCGCCCACTGGTGGGAGCAGCACCGCGTCCACCAGCGCACCCACGGCTCCAAGCGTCTGCGGCACCCTCTCGTCGGTGAGCTGACCGTCGAGTACGAGACCCTCTCCCTGCCCGGAGACCCGGACACGACGCTCTTCGTCTACACCGCCGAAGCCGGCTCGTCCTCGAAACGCGCTCTGGAGCTTCTCGCGAGCTGGACCGCCGAGTCCCCCGCGGGCCGGCGCGGACATTAGGGATCTCCCTACTGGGCATCGTCCGTCCTGAGGATCAGGCTTCTGACCATGGAATCACCGATCCTCTCGTACGCCGACGAGGTCTGGCGTGGTTCGGTGCGCCCGGAGGACGTGCCCTATGACGAGCTGCGCCGAGACGGGGTGCAGGAGATCGCCTACGGCGTGGCGATGTGGCCGGCGTGCGGCAACGTGTACGTGGTCCGCGGCGAGGAAGGGCTGGGCCTCTTCGACACCGGCGACGCCCATGAGGCCCCCGAGTCCTATCGCGCGATCAGGAAATGGTCGGTCGAGCCGCTCAAATACGCGATCTTCTCGCGCAGCCGTGCCGAGAGGCTGACCGGCATCGAGGAGTTCGACGCCGAACCGGGCGCCCGCCCGCTGGTCGTGGCGCAGGAGGGGCTGGCCCGCAGGCTCGCCCGGCAGGCCAGGACGGCCGGCTACAACGCGGTCGTCGACCTGCGCGAGCGGGGCTTCCCCCGCCTGGTCTGGCCGCCGCCGCAGCGGCTGCCCGACCTGACCTACCACGACCGGCTGTCGCTGTCGCTGGGAGACGTCACCTTCGAGCTCATGCACGCCCGCGGTGACACCGAGGACGCCACCTGGGCGTTCCTGCCCGAGCGTGGCGTGCTGCTGACCGGCGACCTGTTCGCCTGGTCGGTTCCCGGGGCGGGCGACCCGCAGCGGGTGCAGCGTTATCCGGACGACTGGGCGGTGGCGCTGCGGACCATGGCGGCGCTCGACGCCGACCTGCTGCTTCCCGGGCGCGGGCTGCCCGTGCGCGGGTCCGCCCGGGTGCGCCGGGCGCTCACCGACACCGCCGACTATCTCGACAGCCTGGTGGAGCAGACGCTCGACCTGATGAACGCGGGCGCCCGCCTGGACGAGATCCTGCACGCGGTCAAGCCGCCCGCCGCGCTCGCCGGACGGCCCTACCTGCGAGAACGTCACGACGAGCCCGAGTTCATCGTGCGCAACATCTGGCGGTTGCACGGCGGCTGGCACGACGGCAACCCCGCCAACCTCAAGCCTGCTCCGGACGCCGTGTTCGCCCGCGCGGTCGCCGAGCTGTCCGCGGGAGCGGCGTCGGTCGCGGGCCGGGCCGTCGCCGCGGCGGCAGACGGCGACCTGCGCCTGGCCTGTCAGCTCGCCGAGCTCGCCGCGCAGGCCGAGCCGGAGGACAGGAGGGTGCACGAGATCAGGGCCCTCGTCTACGCGATGCGGGTCCAGCAGGAGCCCGGCGCGATCGCCCGGGGCGTGTACGCGTGGGCCGCGGCCGAGTCACGCAGCAAGACCACCGGCATGGACCTGCTCGACGTCTACCACGACGTCGCCGAGGGCCGCATGTGGTGGCTGCCGAGCAAGGCCAACTGAGGAGCTTGTCCGTCACGACGGCCGGCGGGCGCGAGGAGGGGAGCGTCCGCCGGCCCTGACGGTACCCTTCCTTCCGTGCTCGAACAGATCACGGCGACACGGTACGTCGCGCCCCTGCGCGAGGGCGGGTCGCTGCCCGGTGTCGTCGAAGCCGACGACCTCGGCACGTACGTCGTGAAGTTCCGCGGCGCGGGACAGGGCAGGCGGGTGCTCGTCGCCGAGATCGTCTGCGCCGAACTCGCCAGACGCCTCGGTTTCGCCACCCCGGATCTCAAGGTCATCGACCTCGACCCGCAGCTCGGCCTCCGCGAGCCCGACGAGGAGATCCAGGATCTGCTCACGGCGAGCGCCGGGCACAACCTCGCGATCGACTTCCTGCCCGGAGCGCTCGGCTTCGACCCGCTCGCCTGGGAGCCCGACGCCGAGTTCGCCTCCCGGGTGCTGTGGTTCGACGCGCTCGTCCACAACGTCGACCGGAGCTGGCGCAACCCGAACCTGCTCGTCTGGCACGGCGGGGTGTGGCTGATCGACCACGGCGCGGCTCTGTGGTTCCACCACAACTGGCCGACGGCCGACCCGCGGCGCCGGTTCGACGGCCGCGACCACGTGCTCGCGCCGTTCGCGACGAAGCTGGAGCAGGCCGACGCGGACCTGGCCGGGCTCGTCACCCGCCCGCTGCTCGACGAGGTGACCGCGCTCGTGCCGGACGAATGGCTGGAGGACGAGCCGGGCTTCGCGGACGCGCGGGCCGTACGGCAGGCCTACACCGAGCATCTGCTCGCCCGGGTCGCGGGGCCGCGCGACTGGCTGCCGGACCCCGCTGCCGGCACCGCCCCCACCACCGGCACCGCCTCGCAGCGCCGCGGCGAGCGGGGCGCGACGATCGGCGGCTTCTGGCGCGCCACCCGGGAGGGCGGCCGATGAGCGGCCTGGACGTCTACGAGTACGCGGTGATCCGCGTGGTGCCCAGCGTCGAGCGGGGCGAGCTGGTCAACGCCGGGGTCATCCTCTACTGCCAGCCGCGCGGCTACCTGTGCGCCCGGGTCGAGCTGGACGAGGCCCGGCTGCTGGCGCTGGGCGCGCCCGTGGACCTGCCCGGCGTACGGCTGGCCCTGGCCGCGTACGAGCGGGCGTGCGGCGAGGAGGCGGGGCCGCTCCGCGGGGAGCCGCTGGGCGCCCGGTTCCGCTGGCTCACCGCGCCGCGCAGCACGGTCGTCCAGACCGGGCCGGTGCACGCCGGGCTGACCGGCGACCCCGCGGCCGAGCTGGACCACCTGCTGACCCGGCTGGTCCGTGCGACGCCGGCCGCGCCGGGGCTCAGAACAGCACGGACATGAACGTGTCGACCTCCTGGAAGCCCACCTTGCGGTAGACCGCCCTGGCCGGGAGGTTGAAGTCGTTCACGTAGAGGGTGACGACCGGGGCGAAGTACTTCAGCGCCTGCTCGACCACGGCGGCCATCCCGGCCGCCGCGTGGCCGCGTCCGCGCAGGTCGGGATGGACCCACACGCCCTGGATCTGGCACGCCTGCGGCGTCACCGCGCCGATCTCGGCCTTGAAGACCACCTGGCCGTCGTCGATGCGCGCGTACGACCGCCCGATGCGGATGAGTTCGGCGACCCTGGACCGGTAGAGCGCTCCCCCGTCGCCGTTGTCCGGAGAGACGCCCACCTCTTCGGTGAACATGGCCACGCAGGCGGGCAGCAGGATGCCGAACTCCTCGGGCCGGACCCTGCGTACGAGCGGGTCCGGTTCGACGGCGGGCGCGGAGCTCGTCGCCATGACCGGCTGGGCCCACCGGATCGCGCGGGCGCCGCCCCAGTGCGGCTCCAGCCGCTCCCAGAGCTGCTCCACGGCGCCGGCCGGGCCGACGATCGACGAGCAGCGGCGGCCCTGCTTGCGCGCCCGGTCGGCGAAGGCGTGCACCGCCTCGCGGGTGGCGTTCACCGGCACCAGGTTGGCGCCCGCGTAGCACAGGGACACGAGCCCGCCGCGCGGGCCGTAGCCCCACATCTGACCGCCGAGCCGTGAAGGGCTGAGGCCGACGGCCCTGACCCGGGCCGCTACGAACACATTGGCGACCGGATCGGTGTCGAGGAGCGCCAGCACCTCGTCACGATCGCTGTCGTCGAGCACGCGCGACGCCGATGTTCGCAGCATCACGGGGCCAGCCTACGCGAACGATTCCCGTTTGGGAGGTATCGGCCCGGCCGTGCTCACCACCGTACGGCCGAGACGTGGGCGGGAGTCGCCGGCGCGCCCTCCGCGACCTTCATCAGCGCGGCCCGCGGCTCCGGCCCGGCCGGACAGGTCGCGTCGGCGCCCCGCTTGCCCTTGCGCTGCGGCAGCAGCGCCGCGTCGCGCAGGTAGGCCGCCAGCTGCCGGTCCACGCACGCGTTCCCCGCGAGCGACACGCCGTGGTTGCCGCCGCCCGCGGTCAGCAGGCGCGCGGTCGGGAACAGGCGGCGCATGCGCAGCGCGCCCTCGTACGGCGTGGCGGCGTCCCGCTCGGCCTGGATCAGCAGGATGGACGGCAGGTGCGAGGTGCCCACCTTGACCGGCGTGCCGCCCTTCTCCGGCCAGAAGGCGCAGGGCGCGTTGTAGACGGCGTTGGGCCAGGCCATGAACGGCGCCTCGGCGTGCGCCCGGCGCGTGTCGGCGCGCCAGCGCTCCCACGACCGGGGCCAGGCGGCGTCCCGGCATTCCACCCCCAGGTAGACCGCGTAGGCGTTCTCCTCCTTGGCGTCGATCTCGGCATCCAGGTGGAACAGTTTCACCAGGACCGAGGGGTCGCCGTCGCGGACGTAGGCCGAGAAGGCGGCGCCTAGGTACGGCCAGAGGCGGTCGCTGTAGGCGCCGTTGGAGAAGACGTCGTCCAATTCGCTCGGGCCCACGATCCCGCCCGCGGGCCTGTCGCGCAGCCGTGTGCGCATGGAGTACCACGCGAAGGACACCGCCGCCTGCGTCGCGCCCAGCTTGTAGACGTCGCTGTGCTCGGCCACCCAGGCGAGGAAGTCGCGGTGCCGCCGGTCGAAGCTGCGGTCCTGGGCGATGTTGGCCTCGTACCAGACCCCGTCGGGGTCGACCACGCTGTCGAGCACGAGCCGGCGCACCCGCTGCGGGAACAGGGTGGCGTAGACCGCCCCCAGGTAGGTGCCGTACGAGTAGCCGAGGTAGCTGATCTTCTCCTCGCCGAGCGCCGCGCGTACGGCGTCCATGTCCCGCGCGCTGTTCTCCGTGGTCAGGTACGGCAGGAACCAGGCCCCCCGGTTGCCGCAGCCCTCGGCGTACTGCCTGGCCCGGCCGATCAGCACCTGCTCCTCGGCGTCGTTCCTCGGCACGTTGTCCGGCCGGGGCGGCGCGTAGAAGCGGGCCACGTCGACACACGACAGCGCGGGCTTGCTGGGGGCGACGCCGCGCGGCGCGAAGCCGATGACGTCGAACCGCGCGGCGACGTCCCGGGGCAGCCGGGCCGCGACGAACCGGGCCAGGCTGAGCCCCTCGCCGCCCGGCCCGCCGGGGTTCACCAGCAGCGCGCCGAGGTGGTTGCCGTCCCGCGAGGCGGTGCCCTTGATCCGGTTGAGCGCCAGCGAGATCTGCTGGCCGTACGGCTCGCGGTAGTCGAGCGGGACACGCAGCTCCGCGCACTCCTGCGCGGGTTCCCGGCGGGCGGACCCGGCCGGGCCGAGGGCGCCGCCGGAGGCCGACTCGGGCTCCGGCGGACACGGCTTCCACTCCAGCGGACGCTGCGGCGGCCCCCAGTGCCCGGGATGGTCGGATCCAGCCGCCGCTTCAGGTCCGACCAGCCCGGCGACCAGCGCCGCCACGCCCACGACCACACCAACGACCCGCTTCACCGGCACGCTCCTCTGCTCCCTTTACGGCAGAGGACAGCTTCGCGGCGTGATCGGCGGAGTACGGGCCGTACTACCCGATCATTGCCATTGTGTAGTCAGAGCATTGCTTGGTGTAACGCGTCCGAGGTCAGCGGACGACGACCTCCGGGCCGGCGGTCTCGTCCTCGTCGAGGTCCACGTCGACGCCCATCTCCTCGGCCAGGCGCAGGGCCTCCTCGATGAGGGTCTCGACGATCTGCGATTCGGGGACCGTCTTGATGACCTCGCCCTTCACGAAGATCTGGCCCTTGCCGTTGCCGGAGGCGACGCCGAGGTCGGCCTCCCGGGCCTCCCCGGGGCCGTTGACGACACAGCCCATGACGGCCACGCGCAGCGGGACCTTGAGCCCGGTCAGCCCCGCCTGCACCTGCTCGGCCAGGGTGTACACATCCACCTGGGCACGGCCGCAGGAGGGGCAGGAGACGATCTCCAGGCCGCGCTCGCGCAGGCCCAGCGACTCGAGGATCTGGGTGCCGACCTTGACCTCCTCGACCGGAGGCGCCGACAGCGACACCCGGATGGTGTCGCCGATGCCCTCGGCCAGCAGCGCGCCGAACGCCACCGCGGACTTGATCGTGCCCTGGAACGCCGGTCCCGCCTCGGTCACGCCGAGGTGCAGGGGGTAGTCGCAGCGCTGGGCGAGCAGCCGGTAGGCCTGAATCATGACGACCGGGTCGTTGTGCTTGACCGAGATCTTGATGTCGCGGAAGCCGTGCTCCTCGAACAGGGAGCACTCCCACAGCGCCGACTCCACCAGCGCCTCGGGGGTGGCCTTGCCGTACTTCTGCAGCAGGCGCGGGTCGAGGGAGCCGGCGTTGACGCCGATCCTGATCGGCACGCCGGCGTCGGAGGCGGCGCGGGCGATCTCGCCGACCTTGTCGTCGAACTTCTTGATGTTCCCCGGGTTCACCCGGACCGCGGCGCATCCGGCGTCGATCGCCGCGAACACGTATTTGGGCTGGAAATGGATGTCCGCGATGACGGGGATCTTGGATTTCCTCGCGATGGCCGGCAGCGCGTCGGCGTCGTCCTGCGACGGGACCGCGACCCGGACGATCTGGCAGCCGGTGGCGGTGAGCTCGGCGATCTGCTGGAGGGTGGCGTTGACGTCGGCGGTCAGCGTGGTGGTCATGGATTGCACCGAGACCGGCGCGTCCCCGCCGACGGGGACCGAGCCGACCATGATCTGACGCGACACCCGCCGCTTCGCGATCGGCTGGGTCCGTACGGCGGGAATCCCGAGATCAACAGACATTTCTGCACCTTGTTGTGATAGGCGACGCCCGGTGGGGGGCCCTCCCAGTCTAAGGAGTGCCGTGAGGGCGGACGGCCCGAAACCTTTCACGAGGAATGAAGGTTTCATGACCCGCCACGGAAGAAACCGGCACTACCTGCGCCTATCGACGCCGTGCCCGCGGCCGGGTGGGCAGACGGCGGGGGCCGACCTACAGTCCGAACAGCGTGAGCGCTCTCGCACCATCTGGCCGGTTTGTGTCAAAGGCTGTCCCCCGGGCCGACGTGCTCGCGCCGTCGGCGGTGCCGTGCTGCACCACGAGTGCGGCAGCCATGACCACGCGAAAGGGTAGCCCGTGGGTAGACCACAAAGAAGAGTAACGAAGACGACGATCGGGCTGATCGTCGCCGCACTGTCCGCCCTCGTGTCCGCCGTCGTGCTCGCCTCCCCGGCGTCCGCGCACGGCGCCCCGATGGTGCCCGGCAGCCGCACCTACCTGTGCTGGAAGGACGGCACGACGTCGAGCGGAGCCATCCAGCCGAAGAACGCCGCCTGCGCGGCCGCGGTCGCCAAGGGCGGGACCAACGCGCTGTACAACTGGTTCGCCGTGCTCCGCTCGGACGGGGCGGGCCGGATGTCCGGCTTCATCCCCGACGGGCAGCTGTGCAGCGGCGGCGCGGTCGTCTACGACTTCAGCGGTTTCGACCTCGCCCGCAACGACTGGCCGGTCACCCACCTGACGTCCGGGGCGAGCATCCAGTTCAAGTACAACATGTGGGCCGCGCACCCGGGCACGTTCCGGTCGTACGTCACCAAGGACTCCTGGAGCCCGACCCGCCCGCTGGCCTGGAGCGACCTGGAGTCGACCCCGTTCGACAGCGTCACCAACCCGCCGAGCCTCGGCTCGGTGGGCACCGAGGACGGCCACTACTACTGGAACGCCCGCCTGCCTTCCGGTAAGAGCGGCCGCCACATCATCTACACCGTGTGGCAGCGCTCGGACAGCAACGAGACGTTCTACAGCTGCTCCGACGTCGTCTTCGACGGCGGCAACGGCGAGGTGACCGGCGTCGGCATCCCGAACACCAGCTCGAGCCCCACCCCGCCGGTCTCCCCGTCCCCGAACACCTCGCCGAACACCTCGCCGAGCCCGAGGGTCAGCCCCTCGGCGAGCCCGACCTCCGGCGGCAACGGCGGCGCCTGCTCCGCCACCTACAAGGTCACCAACTCGTGGGGCGGCGGCTTCCAGGGTGAGGTGACGGTGAAGGCCGGCTCCTCGTCCATCGGCAGCTGGACGGTGAGCTGGACCCAGCCGAGCGGCGGCACCATCACACAGGTCTGGAACGGCACGCTCAGCCAGTCCGGCAGCAACGTCAGCGTGAAGAACGTGAACTACAACGGCAGCCTCGGCGCCGGCGCCTCGACCACGTTCGGCTTCCTGGCCAACGGATCGAGCAGCGGCACCCCGACGCTGTCCTGCTCGGCGGCCTGACCCGCCCGCCCGTGGCGCGGCCCGCCTGACCCGGGTCGCGCCAGGGGCTCAGCGCGTCAGCTCGGCCGCCCGCGCCCTCGCCCAGGCGTCCGCCGCGAGGACCTCCTCGACGGACGCCGCCGGTCCGGGGGTGTGGGCGGCCACCACGCGTTCCACCGTGTCCACGATGCCGAGCAACGGCAGGGCGCCTTTCAGGAACGCCTCCACGCACACCTCGTTCGCCGCGTTGTAGACCGCCGGCGCCGTGCCGCCCAGGGCGCCCACGTGACGGGCCAGCGCGACCGACGGGAACGCCTCGTCGTCGAGCGGTTCGAAGGTCCAGGTGTGGGCGGTGGTCCAGTCGACCGCCCGGGCCGCGCCGGGCACCCGCTCGGGGTAGGCCAGCGCGAGCGAGATCGGCAGCCGCATGTCGGGCGGGCTCGCCTGCGCGACCGTCGAGCCGTCGGTGAACTCCACCATCGAGTGGATGATCGACTGCGGGTGGACCACCACCTCGATCCGGTCGAACCCGATGTCGAACAGCAGATGGGCCTCGATCACCTCCAGGCCCTTGTTGACGAGCGTCGCCGAGTTCACCGTGATGACCGGGCCCATGCTCCAGGTCGGGTGGTTCAGCGCCATCTCCGGCGTCACGTCCGTCAGCTCGGCCCGCTTCCTGCCGCGGAACGGGCCGCCGCTCGCCGTCACCACCAGCCGCCGTACGGCCGCAGGGTCGGCCCCCTCGGGCCCGGCCGCCCACAGGCATTGGGCGAGCGCGGAGTGCTCGGAGTCCACCGGGATCATCCGCCCCGGCCCTGCCAGGCGCTTGACCAGCGGGCCGCCCACGATCAGCGACTCCTTGTTGGCCAGTGCGAGCACCCGGCCCGCCTCCAGCGCCGCCAGTGTGGAGGTCAGCCCCAGGGCCCCGGTGATGCCGTTGAGCACGACGTCGCAGGGCGACGCCGCGACCTCCGCCACCCCCTCCGGGCCCGCCAGCACCCTCGGCCGCGCGCCGGCCGCCGCGAGGGCCTCGCGCAGCGCCGGCACGGCCGCCGGGTCGGCGACCGCCACCGCCTCGGCCCCGAAGTCGGCCGCCTGCCTCGCCAGCAGGTCGACCCGGCCGCCGCCCGCGGCGAGCGCGGTCACGCGGAACCGCCCGGGAGCGCCCGCGACGACGTCGAGAGCCTGGGTGCCGATGGATCCGGTGGACCCCAGCACGACGACGGACCGGGGCTGCGGCAGTGATTCGGAGCTCATCCCCCCATTGTCCCCAAGCCGCACCGCGGGCTCGCATCAGCACGGCCTCCGCAGCGTCCTGACGCGGGCCCGGTACGAGACGGCCGATGCTCAGGAGAAAACTGCACATATAAGACCGAATTTGCCCATAACCGTATAGACGAATTGTGGGAAATCCGGGTGAAGGCGTCGCTACTTTCCCGCGTCAGGACATCCCGACCCGGAGGTAGGCATGCACCCCACCGCACGACGTCTCGCGGTTCTCGCCGTCCCCGCCCTCGCGGCCGCGGGGGCGATGCTCCCCGCCGCACACGGCGCCGCGGCGACCGTGACCCGGGCCGCCGGCCCCCGGCCCGCCGTTCACGAGGCCGCCGACACGACGACGGAGCAGCGCACGGTCAAGAAGTTCTGGACCGCCGCGAAGATGGAGGCCGCCGAACCGCTGGACGCGCCCCGCACCGGCGACCGGCACTTCGCCGCGGCCGCCACCGCCGCCGCCGACGGCACCGGGACACGCCCCGTCGTCGTCTCCCCCACCGTGCCCATCTCCCCCACGCTGTCCACGGCCAGGACCATGACGGCCGGCACCGCCGCGAACGACACCTCCGCGTACGTCTCGTCGCGGACCTCGGGCTCGCCCTGGACGGCGGGCGGGACGGTCGCGAAGACGACGGGCAGGGTGTTCTTCACGGTCACCGCCGGGTCGGACGCCGGCCGGAACGCCTCCTGCTCGGGCACCGCCGTCACCAGCGCCAACAAGAGCGTGGTCATCACGGCGGGCCACTGCGTGAAGCTGAACGGCGCCTTCCACGCCAACTGGGTCTTCGTCCCCGGCTACGACCAGGGCGACCGGCCCGACGGCACCTGGCCGGCGACCACCCTGCTCACCACCTCGCAGTGGAACTCCGGCGAGAACATGAACTACGACCTCGCCGCCGCCGTCGTCGCGCCGCAGGGCGGCAAGAGCCTCACCGACGTCGTCGGCGGCCAGGGCGTCGCGTTCAACCAGCCGCGCGGGCGGCAGACGTACGCCTTCGGCTACCCCGCGGGCGCGCCGTACGACGGGTCGAAGCTGGTCTACTGCGGCGGGCGCACGTTCGACGACTACCTCAGCTCCCAGGACCAGGGACTTAGCTGCGGCATGACCGGCGGCTCGAGCGGCGGCCCGTGGTTCGTGCGGTTCGACCCGAGCACCGGCAGCGGCCTGCTCAACTCGGTGAACAGCTTCAAGTACAACTTCGCGTCCTACTGGATGTTCGGGCCCTACTTCGGCCCCGAGGCCGAGGCGGTCTACAACGCGGCCCAGAAGACGGCCCTGACCTGATTCACGGAAAGTAGCAGCGAGAACACCGATAGTGGTCCACACTCGGGAGCCATGACTCCGAGCCTCCCCTTGCTTGCCGTCACCGCCCTCGTCGCCGGACTCCTGGGAACCCCCAGCCCGGAGGTCCCGCCCCTCGGAGACGTCGTGGAGCACGTCGCCGGGCACGCGTCCGGGATCTACTGGACGCCGCAGCGGATGGCGCGGGCGGTCCCGGTCGGGCTGCTGGGCGGCACCCGGCCGGTCCTGCCGCCCGTCGTCGGGGCCGCCCTGACGCCGGCCGCCGGGCCGGCTCTCGCACCCGGCCACGCGGCGCGGCCGGCCGCGAGGACCGGGACGACCCGGGCCACCCGGACGGGCAGGACACGGCAGGCGGCGGCGATGCCCCCCGCCACCACCAGCGGCACGCGCTGGGCGGCGGGCGGTTCGGTGACGAGGACCACCGGCAGGGTGTTCCTGACGCTGAACGGCGTGGACTTCTCCTGCTCCGCCAGTGCCGTGCGCAGCGCGAACAGGGACCTGGTCGTCACCGCCGGGCACTGCGTCAAGGACGGCGCCGGGGCCTGGGCGGAGAACTGGACCTTCGTGCCCGGATACGACGAGGGGCGGCAGCCGTACGGCGGCTTCCCCGCGCGGCGCATGTTCGTCGCCGGGCCATGGTCGCGCTCCGGCGACGACGACTACGACGTGGGCATGGTCGCGGTGGACGACCTGGACGGGCAGCACCTGACCGACGCCGTGGGCGGGCAGCCCATCGGCTTCGACCCGCCGCGGGGCCGCCGGACCTACGGCTTCGGGTTCCCCGCCGATCCTCCGTACGACGGCGAGCGGCTGCTGTACTGCGCGGGCGTCCCGCACGGCGACCCGCAGGGGCAGACCCGCGACCAGGGCCTGCGCTGCGACCTCACGGCGGGGGCCAGCGGCGGGCCCTGGCTCAGCGGCTTCGACCCCGCCTCGGGCCGGGGCACGCTGACGTCCGTCAGCAGCTTCAAGTACAGCAACGACCACCGCACGATGTACGGCCCCTACTTCGGCCAGGCCGTACGCGACCTGTACCGCACCGCCGGGCGGGCGTGAGGGCTCAGAACGGCGACAGCGGCTCGGCGTTGTCCTCGTCCACGATGTCGGCGGCGGACCGGACGATCAGGGGGTCGGGCTCGCCCACCACCGAGACGTCCTTGTCGTCGTAGTCGTACAGGGACAGGACGTAGCGCATCGCCTCCAGCCTGCCGCGCTTCTTGTCGTTGCTCTTGATGATCGTCCAGGGGGCGTCCTCGGTGTCGGTGTTGAGGAACATGTCCTCCTTGGCCCGGGTGTACTCGTCCCACAGGTCGAGCGAGGCGATGTCCATGGGCGACAGCTTCCACTGCCGCACGGGGTCCACCTGGCGGATGACGAACCGGGTGCGCTGCTCGGCCCGCGACACCGAGAACCACAGCTTGACCAGGCGGATGCCGTCGCGCACGAGCATCCGCTCGAACAGCGGAGCCTGATACATGAACTCCATGTACTCCTCCGGAGTGCAGAAGCCCATGACCCGCTCGACCCCGGCCCGGTTGTACCAGGACCGGTCGAACAGCACGATCTCCCCCGCCGCCGGGAGGTGCTCGACGTACCGCTGGAAGTACCACTGGCCGCGCTCACGTTCGCTGGGCTTCTCCAGCGCCACCACCGTCGCGCCGCGGGGGTTGAGGTGCTCCATGAAGCGCTTGATGGTGCCGCCCTTGCCCGCCGCGTCCCGGCCCTCGAACAGGATCACCAGGCGCCCGCCGGTGTCCTTCAGCCAGTACTGCAGCTTCAGCAGCTCGATCTGCAGCAGCCGCTTCTGCCGGTCGTACTCCTGCCGGCTGATGCGGTGGTCGTAGGGGTAGTGCTCGCGCCAGGTGTCCACCGGGCCTCCGTCGGCGCGTACGAGGACGGGGTCGTCGTCATCGTCGTCCAGCACCTTCAACCCCGGCGTACGGCGCAGCAACTCGACGCCGTCCGGGTGCTCCCGCGCACTCTGCGACGCTTCCGGCATCTCCATGCCCCCCCTACTGCACCTGTGGGGCGATCCCAATCCCCGTCGGCCGCACTGTTCGCGGGGAATTCATCCGGCCGGGAACGTCACGGCGACCTCGAGACCGCCGCCGGGGTTGGGACGTGCCCGTACGGCGGCCCCGTGCGCCGCCGCGATCGACGCGACGATCGACAGCCCCAGCCCCGCCCCCTGACGGCGGCTGGTGTGCAGCCGCCTGAAGGGCGCGAAGAGGTCGCCCAAGCGCTCGGCCGGCACCTCGGGACCGGTGTTGCGGACCGTCAGCACGCCCCCGGCGAGCGTCACCTCGACGGCGCCGCCGGGGTGGTTGTACCGGACGGCGTTGTCGACGAGGTTGGTGACGAGCCGGTTCAGCAGGACCGGGTCGCCGGGGACGACGAACCATTCCAACCGCGCCGTGACCGTCACCCCGCCGCGGTCCGCTTCGGCCAGGACCAGCCGTACGACCTCGTCCAGCGCCACCGGGCTCCGCCTCTCCAGCCCGTGCTCGGCCTGGGAGAGGACCAGCAGGGCGTCGATGAGACCCTCGATGCGGTGGTTGTGGAGCAGCAGCGTGTCGCGAATGTCTCCTACGTCCTCGGGCAGGCCGACCTCGATCGCCGTCCGCTGCACGGCGAGCGGGGTCCGCAGCTCGTGGGAGGCGTTCGCGATGAACCGCCGCTGACCCACGACCGAGCGCTCCAGCCGGTCGAGCATGGCGTCGAAGGTGTCGGCCAGCTCCTTCAGCTCGTCCCGGGGACCGGACAGGGCGATCCGCTCGTGCAGGGTGGACAGGGACAGCCGCTGC
Organism: Microbispora sp. ZYX-F-249; assembly: GCF_039649665.1. Classification (NCBI taxonomy): domain Bacteria; kingdom Bacillati; phylum Actinomycetota; class Actinomycetes; order Streptosporangiales; family Streptosporangiaceae; genus Microbispora; species Microbispora maris. The sequence continues at coordinate 146,030 of NZ_JBDJAW010000017.1, forward strand.
GCGGTGGCGGTGATCCGGTGGAGGGGCCGCAGGACACGCCCGGAGATCACCCAGCCCACGACCACCGACACCACCGTCAGGACGCCGATCGCCAGCGCGCTCACGTCCCACTGATAGTGAATGACGTCCCGCACCAGCGCGGACAGCGGCGACTGCTCGTCCACCGGCCCCGGGGCGGCCGGGGCGGGCGGAGCCTCTATCTCCAGCGGCGCGGGAAGCCGCGCGACCCGCGAGTGCAGCGCCTGCCGCAACAGCGTGTTGACGATGACCAGCAGCACGACGGAGGTGAGCAGGAAGATCCCCGAATAGATCAGCGTGAGACGTACCCGGACCGTCGTCACAGCACGTAACCCGCGCCGGCGACGGTCCGGATGCACGGCGGGTCGCCCAGCTTCGCGCGCAGGCGGCTGACCACGACCCGCACCACGGTCGTGAAGGGGTCGGCGTTCTCGTCCCAGGCCTCCTCGAGGAGCCGCTCGGCGCTCACCACCGCGCCCCCCGCCCGCAGCAGCACCTCCAGGACGGCGAACTCCTTGAGCGACAGGTGCAGGTGACGGCCGTCCCTGGACGCCTGGAGCCGGTGCGTGTCGAGCACGATCCCGTGCCGGGCCAGCACCGGGGGCACCTGTTCCCGGCTGCGCCGGCCCAGCGCCCGGACCCGGGCGACGAGTTCGGTGAAGTCGAAGGGCTTGGGCAGGTAGTCGTCGGCTCCCATGCCGAGCCCGGCGACGCGCTCCGGCACCGACGCCGCCGCCGTCATCATGAGGATCCGCGTACGGCTGCCGCGCGCCACCAGCTCGCGGCAGACCAGGTCGCCGTGCAGCTCGGGCAGATCGCGGTCGAGCACGAGGACGTCGTAGTCGCTCACCGTCAGCCGCTCGGCCGCGGCGGCCCCGTCGTAGACCACGTCGACCGCCATGGCGTGACGGCGCAGCCCCATCGCCACGAGATCGGCCAGATCGCGTTCGTCTTCGGCCACGAGAACCCGCATACCCGGGTTCCTAACCGACCGGAGGTAACAGCGGCGTTAACGATGTCGTTCACGGCCGCGCAATCCTGCGGCGGCCACGCTGGCGGGCATGATCAGATCTGTCTGCTCCGCCCTCCTGGTGACCGCCTGTGCGCTGACCGCCTCCGTTTCCGCCCCCACCGCGGCGACGACCGCCGCGACCACGACCGCCGCGACGGCCGCGGCGTCTCCGGGCGGCATGTGCGCCCGGCCGGCCGGGCCGCCGCCCGAGTCCGCGACGCCGACGACGGTGGACACGCTCCGGCAGGCGTACGAGTGCGTGCTGGACAACTACTACAGCGGGCCCGCACTGGACCCGAAGGTCCTGCTGCGGGACGCTCTCGCCGCGTACACGCAGGAGCTGATGCGGCGCGGCGCCGACGCGGCCGATCTCCGGCTGCCCGCGCTGACGGGCAAGCGCGACGCCGACTGGGCCGCGTTCGCCGGCGTGATCGGCGCCGGCCACCCGGACGCGCTGCGCGCCGCGATCACCGGCATGGTCGCCGGGCTGCATGACAACCACGCCCGGGTGATGAGGCCGACGCCCCCGCCCGAGGGCGGGCCGACCGGAACGGGCATCGCGGGGCTGTCGGCCGCGCAGGGGCCACAACTTGATCCGGCGGCCCGGCCGCCCTTGTTCGTCACCCGCGTCCTGCCCGGCAGCCCGGCGGACAAGGCCGGCGTCCGCCCCGGCGACATCGTCGAGAAGGTCGACGGCATGCCGGCGTTCTTCGGGGACAAGGTGAACCAGAGCCTCGTCGACGCGTTCGCCTCCGACCCCGTGCGGCTCACACTCAAGCGGCCCACGACCGGACGCGTCACGACCGTGAAGCTCACGGCGGGGCCCGTCGGGGAGCGGGAACCGGCGGTGACGTCGAAGACGCTGCCCGGCGGCGTCGCCTACGTCCAACTGCCCGGGTTCTTCGAGGGCGCGGCCGACCAGGTGATCGCCCGGCTGAAGGGCGCCACGAAGGCCGCGATCGTCGACCTGCGCGGCAACGGCGGCGGTTCACCGCGCGAGGTGAACCGGCTGCTCGGCGCGTTCGCGCACGGCAAGGTCACCGGCTACTTCTGCCCGCTGACCGGCGACTGCACGGCCAACCGCACCGACGACTCCGTCCCGCTGGTCAACCTGCGCCTGGTCGTGCTCACCGACCGCGCGTGCGCCTCGGCCTGCGAACACTTCAGCTCGGCGGTGAAGGACAACGGCCTCGGCGTTCTCGTCGGGACCCGCACCGCGGGCGCGATCTCCGGCCCGGGCGAGCCGTACCTCCTCGACGACGGGAGCGTGCTGCTGCTGCCCAAGGTCCGGCACCTCGGCCCCGCCCGGGAGACCATCGACACCATCGGCGTCCCCGCCGACCACTACGCCCCCATGACGGCGCTCGACCTGGCCAAGGGCCGCGACCCCGGCCTCGCCAGGGCGCTCGGTCTTCTCTGACCGTGGACAGGACGCGTGGCCGTCTGTCACCATCGAAGACATGATCGTTGGAAAGGACGACGCCACCCGCATCCGGTGAGCGTTCTCGCGCAGCGGGAAGCTGCGGCACTGCGTGAAGAATGGCTGGGCCGCGTGTTGTCGACGCGGCCCGCCGACCGTCCGGCCGCCGAGGCCGCCATCTCCGGGCTCTACGGCCTGATCGGGCTCGCTCCGCCCCGGTTCCACTGGGTCCCTTCACCGCTCACGGCCCTGACCACCCTCCCGCCCGGGGCGCGTCCCCGGCCCGGGGAAGACACGGGCCGGTTATCGGACTGGCCCCTCATCCACCGGTTGGACGCCCTGGCGATGGGGCTCCGCCTCGACCTCGAAACGCGGGTCCGCCGCGCGCATCGGGGCCTGGACGACTGGATCCGCCGCGACATTCGCGTCCCGCTCGAGCGCTCGATCGACGGCGCGTTCGTCCGGCCGGTCCTGGCCGCGCACGCACCACAGCGCCCCAGGCCCGACTGGTACCGCACCCAGGGCGCCTCCTGGGTCGCCCACTACGACGCCCTGCGGCGGGCGGGGGTGGTCTTCCCTGCCGGGCAGTCGCGGCATCTCGACCTGTGGGCCACCGCGGCCGCCTCCTGCGGCCCCTGGTGGCCCCGCCAGGACGTCTGCGTCGTGTCCGAACGGCCCACCGTCCTCCGTACGGAGGTGTGGGGCGACGACGGCGAGGTGCGGCCGCACTGCGCGGACGGCCCGGCCGTGCGGTACGCCGACGGCTGGGAGGTGCACGCCTGGCACGGCACGCTCGTGCCTCCGTGGGTGATCACCGATCCGTCCGTCGAACGCATCGAGCGGGAGGAGAACGTCGAGGTCAGACGGTGCGCGATCGAGCGCGTCGGCTGGGACGCCTACATCGATCGGGCCGGGCTGCGCCCGGTCGCCTCCGCCCCCGACCCCGGCAACCCCGGCCACTTCCTGCGGCTCTACGACCTGCGCCGGGAGACCCGGGTGCTCCTCGCGGTGAACGGCTCCCTCGAACGCGACGGGACCCGCCGCCGGTACGGGCTGACCGTGCCGGGCTACTTCCGCGACCCGGTCGCGGCCGCCGGTTGGACCTACGGGCTGTCCGCCGAGCAGTACTCCCTTCTCGTCCGCCGAACCTGAGGTGACTCCCATGACTGTGACTCTGGCTTCCGCGACTCTGGCGTCCCTGTCCCACCGGACCGGACTCGCCGTGCTCGACCATCTCGAGCGATCGGCGCGCATCCCCGTCGTCGACGGGCTCCACGCCCAGGGCGACCTCATCGTCGTCCCGCTCCCGCTCATCGCCGCGTCCGTGGAGGCCCGGCCGCGGGCCCGGTGGACCGAGGTGCCGCCCGAGGGCGTCGAGTTGCTGCGCGGCGCCGCCGGCGGCAACCCGCACACGCTCGTCGCCGACCCGGGCACCTGCCGCTGGACGGCGGACGTCGCCGACGCCGAGGGCTTGGCGCTCGGGATCTTCGAGGCCTCGGCCGTCGTCTACCTGCTGCATCCCGAGCACGGCGGGACGGGCTGCGCCCCCGGCGCCTACGTCGTACGGCGGCAGCGCGAGCAGTGGTCCCGCGGGCCGGCCCTCGGGGCACGGCTCGTGGCGGACTGACGCCCCACAGAAGAAACCGGGCCCGGGGACGTGGTCCCCGGGCCCGGCTCTCGCTGATTCAGCGCCGCAGAGCGCTCAGACCGCTCAGAGCGTGAGGCCCGTGAGCACCATGACCTTCTCGTAGGTGAAGTCCTCCATCGCCGAGCGCAGCCCCTCGCGGCCCACGCCCGACTCCTTGACCCCGCCGTACGGCATCTGGTCGGCCCGGTAGGACGGCACGTCGCCGATGATGACGCCGCCGACCTCGAGCTCGCGGTTGGCCCGGAAGGCGACGTCCAGGCTGCGGGTGAACACCCCGGCCTGCAGGCCGTACCGCGAGTCGTTGACCGCGGCGAACGCCTCGTCGACCGAGGCGACCCGCTGCACGATCATGACGGGCCCGAAGACCTCCTCGCACGCCACCTTGGCGTCGGCGGGCACGTCGGCCAGCACGGTGGGGGCGACGGTCGCGCCCTCCCTGGTGCCGCCCGCCAGCAGGCGCGCCCCGGCGGCGACGGCCTCGTCGACCCAGCTCACGACGCGGATCGCGGCGTCCTCGCTGACGAGGGGGCCGACCTGCGTCTTGTCGTCCGCGGGGTCGCCGGTCACGAGCGCGCCGACGGCGGCGACGAGCTTGCCGGTGAACGCGTCGGCGACCGCGTCCTCCACGAGCACCCGCTGCACCGCGATGCAGCTCTGGCCCGCCTGGTAGTTGGAGAAGAGCGCCACGCGGCTCGCCGCCCAGTCGAGGTCGGCGTCGGCCAGCACGACCGCCGCGGCGTTGCCGCCGAGTTCGAGTGTGACGTGCTTGCGCGGCACGCTGTCCAGGATCGAGTAGCCGACCGGGCCGGAGCCGGTGAAGGAGATGACCGGCAGCCGAGGGTCCTCCACCAGCGCGGCCGCCCTGTCGTTCGGCACGGGCAGCACGGAGAACATGCCCTCGGGCAGATCGGTCTCGGCCAGGATCTCGCCGAGCACGAGCGCGGAGAGCGGAGTCGCGGGGGCGGGCTTGACCACGATCGGCGCGCCGACGGCGATGGCGGGGGCGACCTTGTGCGCCACCAGGTTGAGCGGGAAGTTGAACGGCGTGATCGCCAGCACCGGGCCGTGCGGCACGCGGGAGACGTAGGCGAGCCGTCCCTGCGCCGCGGGCTCGGTGTCCAGCCGCTGCACCTCGCCGCTGAACCGGCGGGCCTCCTCGGCGCCGAAGCGGAACGTCGAGATCGCGCGGCCCACCTCGCCGCGCGCCCAGAAGATCGGCTTGCCGTTCTCGGCGCTGATGAGCTGGGCGATCTCCTCGGCGCGCTCGGTCAGCCGCCGGGCCACGTGGGCCAGCGCCTCGGCGCGTACGTGGATGGGCAGCGCGGCGGCCTGCTTGCGCACGGCGTCGGCGGCGGCCACCGCCTGCTCGACCTGCTCGGGGGTCGGCACCGAGTGGACGCCGACGACCCTGCCGTCGTGGGGGTTGGTCACGGCCTGCTCGGCGTCCCCGGTGACGGGGCGACCGGCGAGCCAGAAGGGGCGGGGATCGGAAGTGCGGCCTACGTCCATGTCTTCACGCTATGGCACCTGGCGGGAGGCGGTCCCTACGCCGGACGGGCCAATCGCCGCCCTCCGTCGCGCCATCGTGGACAACTTCTCAGATGTCACAGATGCGCGGCAATTTCATGATGTTTTCTGTTTCATCGCGGTTTGAAGGCGGAGCGGCATGGTTAAGTCATCATCCGGGTCTGTCGCGGGACCCCCAATATGAGAAGGGCTCGTCGCTGATGGGTACGCCGGCGCCGCTCGGTCTTCAGGGTGCCTACGCACGTGGCCATCGCAGCAACTACGACGAGTTGCGCACCCGTCTCCTCGACGTCGCCAACGGGCTGCTCGCCAAAGCCGGGCCGGAAAGCCTGACCGTACGCAGGATCGCCGCCGAGGCCGGCTGCTCGACCCAGGTCATCTACACGATGTTCGGCAGCAAGGAGGGGCTGGCCGAGGCGCTCTACCTGGAGGGCTTCGAGCGGTTCCGGCGCAGGCTGGAGGCCGTGCCGAAGCGCGACGACCCGCTGGAGCACCTGAGTCTGCTCGGCCCCGCGTACCGGGAGGCGGCGCTGGCCGAGCCCGGTTACTACAGCCTGATGTTCGAGCGGGCCATCCCCGGCTTCGTGCCGAGCGAGCGCGCCCGCACCCTGGCGAGGGCCGCGCTCAACATCGTCGACCGGGTGATCGCCGACTGCATCTCCGCCGGTCACCTCGTGCCCACCCAGCCCCGGAAGATCGCCGATGCGCTGTGGGCCGCGGCTCAGGGCGCGCTCGGCCTGGAACGTGCCGGACATCTGCCCGATGGCAAGACGTACGAGATCGTCACGAACGCCACTATCCGCTCTTTCCTCGCCCGCCGTCCCTCCGCCTGAGCCCGGCCCGAGCTAGAGGCACAGCGCGATCCACAGCTCGGCCCGGACGGCGGGATCGTCCAGATCGCGGCCGAGCAGTTCGCTCACCCGCTTCATGCGGTACCGGAGGGTGTGCCGGTGCACGCCCAGACGTTGCGCCGCCGCGTCCCAGTGGCCGTTGCTGGCCAGGTAGGCCCGCAGCGACTCGACCAGATCGGCGCGCGAGCCGTACTCGCGGAGCGGCGCGAGGATCGCCGCGGCGAACGACGCGGCGGCGGCCGGGTCGATCAGCGACAGCAGCCCGCGCCCGGCCAGTTCGCTGAAGCGCGCCACCGGCGAGGCCGAGACGAGCGCCCGTCTCGCCTGGTCGAGAGCACGGTCCAGGGAATGGTCGGGGGCATGGTTGATCGCATGGTGCAAGGCGTGGCGCAGGGCGCGGTCCGGAGCACGGTCCTCCCAGGACTCCGCGCGCATCTCCGCGGGGGTCTCGGTCCGGCTCTCCATCCGGCTCTCCATCCGGCTCTCCGCCCGGCACTCCGCCCGGTTGTCGGTCCGCGCGGCGGCCGCGATCTCCACGCCGGGCGCGCTGACGCCCACCCGGCCGTGCCGCGCGGCCAGCGCGACGACCTCGTCGGCGCAGGAGTCCGGTGCCAGCACGACGAGCAGCCCCTCCCAGTGCGCGGTGAAGCACGAGGGGACCACCCGCGACGTCGTCCCGGCGGCCGGCCCGCCCTTCGCCTCACGGGCACTCGCCGCGGCCGGCCGGCGCCCGCCGGCGGAGTGCGGCGCCGCGCCGCTCAGGGCCTCGGTCAGCGCCTCGGGGTCGGGGGTGTCGCAGGCGAGGACCGTGACCGGCTCCCGGGGCAGCCGCATGCCCAGGGCCGACAGGGTCTCCGCGGCGGCCCGCGCCTCACCGGCGAGCAGCAGCCGGAGCACCGCCGAGCGCACGTGCGCCGCCGCCGACCGCTGCTCCCTGCCCTGTTCCAGCGCGAGCGTCAGCAGGGACCCGGCCGCGTTGACGACCGTGTGCGCGATGGGCGCGAACGGCCGCGGCGAGCCCACCGCGAAGAATCCCCTGCGGCCCAGCGGCTGGACGACGACATGCTCGTCCGGGGTGGCCAGTGCGAGGCTCGACAGCGACGGCGCGTTCCGCAGCCGGGTGATCTCGGGCTCGAGCGACCGGGCCGTCTCCCCCGCCCAGTCCGCCGCCGCGCCGCGCGGGCCGGCCGGACCGGCGCGGCGGCCGGTCGCGTCGGCGGCGTGCCGTACGGCGCCCGAGGGGTCCAGCAGCAGCGCCCAGCCGCCGATCTCCCGCGCCAGCCGGTCCACCACGGCCACCGGCCCCTCGCGCTGCAGCGCGGCGCGGGTGAGCCTGCCCTGAGCGGCGAAGGCGCGGCTGATCTCCTCGTACTGCTCCCCGGCGAGCAGGTCGCTGACGGCCTTGCCGATCGCGATGAAGGGGGTGTCCCTCGGCACCTCGACCAACGGCAGCCCGGCGGCCTCGGCCGCCTCCGCGAACCCGGGCGGCACGGCCTCGTGGCTCAGCCCCACCCCGAACCCCAGCCCGGTGACGCCCCGGGCCACGAGCCGGGAGACGTACGGCACGGCGTCGCCGGCGGACAGGCGCATGCCGGTCGTGAGCACCAGTTCGCCGCCTTCGAGGAACGGCGTCGGATCCTCCAGCTCGCTCACCGCGACCCAGCGGACCTGCCGGTCGAGGCCGCTCCGCCCCGCGAGGACCGCGAGGTGGAGCGGTACGATCGCGGTGATCCGGCGCAGCGTGGGTGCCACTGCTCTTCCCCCCGAACAGCCGGCTTGTCCTGTCCGGCCAAAAGTACGTCTCCATTCTGACATAGCGGCATATCGGCAGGTGGCGGCGGCGGTCGTACGGTCTCAGGTATGAGCACTGCCACCACGCACGGCGGCCCGCAGCTCCCTCAGGAGCGCCGCCTCGTCACCGAGATCCCCGGCCCGCGGTCCCGCGAGCTGCTCGCGCGCAAGCAGTCCGCCGTGCCTCCGGGCATCGGCACCACGCTGCCCGTCTTCGTGACCCACGCGGGCGGCGGTGTGATCGTCGACGCGGACGGCAACTCGCTGATCGACTTCGGCTCCGGCATCGCCGTGACCAACGTCGGCAACGCCGCCCCCCGGGTCGTCGAGCGCGTGCAGAAGCAGGTCGCCGACTTCACCCACACCTGTTTCATGGTCGCCCCGTACGAGTCGTACGTCGAGGTGTGCGAGAAGCTCAACGAGCTCACGCCAGGCGACCACGAGAAGCGGACGTTCCTGGTCAACAGCGGCGCGGAGGCCGTCGAGAACGCGGTCAAGGTCGCCCGGCACGCCACCGGGCGGCAGGCGGTCGTCGTCTTCGACCACGGCTACCACGGCCGCACGCTGCTGACGATGACGCTGACGGCCAAGAGCATGCCGTACAAGCACGGCTTCGGGCCGTTCGCGCCCGAGGTGTACCGGGTGCCGCTCGCCTACCCGTTCCGCTGGCCGACCGGCCCGGACAACTGCGCCGAGGAGGCCGCGGCGCAGGCGATCGACATGATCAACAAGCAGATCGGCGCGGAGAACGTCGCGGCGGTGCTCATCGAGCCGATCGCGGGCGAGGGCGGCTTCATCGAGCCGGCCCGCGGCTTCCTGCCGAAGATCGTGGAGTTCTGCCGCGCCAACGGCATCGTGTTCATCGCCGACGAGGTGCAGACGGGCTTCGCCCGCACCGGCCACATGTTCGCCTGCGAGGACGAGGGCATCGTCCCGGACATCATCACCACCGCCAAGGGCATCGCCGGCGGCCTTCCGCTGGCGGCGGTGACCGGCAGGGCCGACCTGCTCGACCACGTCCACAGCGGCGGCCTCGGCGGCACCTACGGCGGCAACCCGCTCGCCTGCGAGGCGGCCCTGGGTGTGCTCGAGACCATCGAGCAGGACAAGCTCGTCGAGCGGGCCCGGCACATCGGCGAGATCATGCTGCCCCGCCTGCGCGCCATCCAGGAGCGCAACCCGATCATCGGGGACGTGCGCGGGCGCGGCGCGATGATCGCCGTCGAGCTCGTGGTGCCCGGCACCAAGGAGCCCTACCCCGCCGCCGAGATCGCGCGCAGGTGCCACGAGCAGGGCCTGCTCGCGCTCACCGCCGGGACGTACGGCAACGTGCTGCGCTTCCTGCCGCCGCTCGTCATCCCGGACCACCTGCTCGAGGAGGGCCTCTCCATTCTGGAGAAGGCACTCAACGTGGAGTAGACCGTTTAAACAACATCAAAAGGGGCACCCGGTCTGTTCCACGGTGTCCCTTTTGTTGTTGCACGGCTTGCGTTATGCCTCGATTTAACCATCGCTTGGCCCGACTCGCGCCGATCACGAAGGGTAACCGCGTTATAACGGTTCCGATAGGCGATCGAGGGGGGACTTTGATGGGCTGGAACCCGAACGGCGCCGAGCGGCTCATGCTGACGTTCGACCCTGCCGGCCTCACCACCACGCAGCGCGACGGCGACGCCTGCGTCGTCTGCCACAAGAAGTGGCCCCGCCCCCGGGTCAAGGTCGGGATGCTGCCCGACAACGCCCCCGTCCACGCGTGCGACGACTGCGCCGAGGCTTTGCTACCCGCCCCGGAGGGCAAGGTGCCGCTGCCCCGCCGCTCCCGGGCGGCCATGTCCTGACCCGGGCCCTCTCCCGTTCCGGAACCCCCGAGCACACCGCGCCACTGCCCGGGTCACGCGGCGCGCCCCCACCGGCTCCGACGCGCGCGCCCGGGCCGCGGTCGCGAATCTTCACCGGGCCTCCCGTCGCGCTCAGGTCGCCAGATCCTCCAGGTGGGCGGCCAGCACCGCGCTGACGCGCTCGGGCGGCATCGACTCCGGCCTGGCCAGGACGTGCACGGTCAGGCCGTCGATGAGGGCGCGCAGCCGTGCCGCCTCGAACTCGGCGTCCCGATGCCCGGCGAGCTCCCCCTCCGCGGCGAGCGCGGCGATGGCCGAGGTCGCCACCTCGACCAGACCGTCGTCCGCGTGGCGCAACCAGGCGGCGGCCGCCGGGTCGCCCTGGGCCCGCGCGGTCAGCTGCAGCCAGACCTCGGCCTCCGCGCGCCGTTCCGCGTCCATGGGCAGCAACTCCTCGAGCAGGCGGCGTACGGCGACACGGACGGGTCCGTCGAACACCGTGTTCGCGATGCGCGTGCGCACCCGCGCGATGACGTGCTCCATCGCGAAGGCGAGCAGCTCCGCCTGGGTCGAGAAGTAGTGCCGCAGCGCGCTCGGGGACCAGCCGGCCTCCGCGGCGATGCTGCGCACGGTGGCGGCGCCGACGCCGTCCCGGCGCACGACCCGCCACAGCGCCTCGGCGATCTCCTCACGCCGCACCTGGCGATCCACGATCTTCGGCACAGATCCTCCAGCCACGCGACTCGCGATTTTTTATAGCACAATGTGTGAGAAAGCTTCGTAGCACACCGTGCGAAATAAGGAGCCGGCATGCTGATCGGTCTGATCGTCGCCTGCGAGGTCGCGTTCTGGGTACTCCTGGTCGCGGGCCTCGCCGTCCGCTACCTCCTGCGCCGGCAGCGGCTCGGCGGCCTGCTGCTGCTCGCCGTCCCCCTCGTCGACCTGGTCCTCCTCGTGGCGGGCGTCATCGACCTCCGGAACGGCGGCCGGGCGGAGCTCACGCACGGGCTGGCCGCGGCCTACCTGGGGTTCAGCGTCGCCTTCGGGCACGACATGGTGCGGTGGGCCGACGCCAGGTTCGCCCACCGCTTCGCCGGAGGGCCGCCGCCCGACCGGCGCAAGCGTTACGGCAGGGAGCGTGCCCGGTACGAATGGCGTGCCTGGGGCAAGGGCATGATCGGCTGGGCCGTCGCCTGCGGGCTGCTGCTGGCCGGCGTCGCGCTCATCGGCGACCTCGACCGCTCGGCCGCGCTGCTGGAGTGGGCCGGCCGCCTGACGTTCGTCATGGTGGTCTGGCTGGTGTTCTGGCCGGTCGCCTGCACCGTCTTCCCCACACGCGCGCCCCGGAACGCCGTCGCGCACGACTCCCTCAGCGGCCCGGCCGGCCGCCGCCCGTCATGACACGACGCGCGCCCAGCGCTCCACCCACTTGTCGTACGCCTCGGGACGCACCGCGAAGTAGACGCCCCGGAACGCGCGGGAGGTGCCGACGCGGTAGCCCAGGCAGATCCGGCGGGCCGCGCCGGTGCACGCCCCGGGGTTGGCCGGGGCGAGGCCCGTCCAGACGGACACCTTGCGCTGCACGTCCGCCGACATCGTGAAGTCGAGCCACTTGTACGCGCACGACGGATGCGCGGCCTGGGCCGACAGCATCCACGCGTCGGCCCACCCGGTCACCGGCCGGTCCGGCAGGGCCCTGACCGGCTTGTGCCCCCGCCTGAGCACGTCCAGGTGGTACGGCGTGGCCTGCGCGAGCCGCACGGACCCGGTCGCGAAGGCCTTGACGACCTCGACGGGGTCGCGCCAGAAGACGCGGCGGCCGTCCTCACCGGAGGTGAACAGCTCGGCGGCTGCGTCGAGCTGGTCGTCGGTGAGGTCGAACGGGTCCTTGATGTCCGCGCCGGCGTCCCCTCCCCGGGCCTTGAGCACCAGCGCGGCGTCGGCGAGCGACAGCGGGCGGTCCCGCAGCAGCACCGGGCCCTTGTCCTCGAAGAGCGACTCCGGGCCGTCGGGACTGACCTTGCCGGCGTCGTAGAGGACCTCGTTGGTCGCCCAGACGTACGGCACCCCGTACACCCGCCCGTCCCGGGTCACCGACGACAGCGTCCGCAGCCGCTTGGGGATCTTGTCGTAGCCCTGCAGCAGAGCGGTGTTGAGCGGGGCGGCCTTGCCCTCGTTCATCAGCCGCCCGCCCACCTCGGGCGTCGCCGAGATCACGTCGAACGACGACGGCGGGAAGTCGCCCGGCTTCTCCTCCTGGCGGGGGTCGTAGTAGCGCAGGCTGACCTTGCAGCCCGTCTCCTTCTCGAACGTGCCGACCCACTTGACCTTGGGGTCGACGCCGCCCCACTCGGCGTACCCGTCGATCGCGACCACGCTGAGCGTCCCCTCGCCCGGGCCGAGGGACGCGGCGGGGGTGGGCGTGGGGCCGGCGGAGGACGGACCGGGGCCGGCGCTGCGGGACGCGGTCGCCGCGGCCGCCGAGGTGCCCGGCGTCGCCACCCCCCTCTCGGGCGCGGGCCCGCCGCCGCACGCGGCCGCGAGCAGGCCCGCCGCCGCGACCGCCCCGGCCAGATGTGTACGGCGCACGCACGACCCCCATGACGAAAGACGGACGCCCCGAGCCTAGCGGCCATACGGAAGAAGCATCGGTGTCCTGCGGGTCTCCGCCGATGAAGCCCGGCTTGAAGGTGTGGCGACTGCGGAAGGCATGGCGTCTGCCGAAGTGCGGTTGACGCCGTCACGCGGCCGGCGGCACCTGACCGCGCCCGGACCGGCCGGGCGCGGTCGCGGACGCGGGTTCAGGCGTTGGTCGGGAAGCCCAGGTTCACGCCGCCGTGGGAGGGATCGAGCCACCGCGAGGTGACGACCTTTCCCCTGGTGTAGAAGTGGACGCCCTCGGTGCCGTGCACGTGCGTGTCGCCGAACAGCGAGGCCTTCCAGCCGCCGAAGCTGTAGAAGGCCATCGGCACCGGGATCGGCACGTTGACGCCGATCATGCCGACCTCGACCTCGTTCTGGAAGCGCCGGGCCGCGCCGCCGTCGTTGGTGAAGATCGCCGTGCCGTTGCCGTACTCGCCGGTGTTGATGAGCTCCAGGCCCTCCTCGTACGAGCGGACGCGCACGATCGACAGCACGGGGCCGAAGATCTCCTCACGGTGGACGCGGGAGTTCGGCGGCACGTGGTCGAGGACGGTCGGGCCGAGCCAGAAGCCGTTCCCCCGGCCGCCGCGCACCGGCGTCTCCCGGCCGTCGACCACGAGCTTGGCCCCCTCCTCGACGCCGAGGTCGAGGTAGGACGCCACCTTGTCCCGGTGGGCGGCGGTGACGAGCGGGCCCATCTGCGACTCGGGGTCGTTGCCGGGGCCGATCTCGAGCTCCCGCACCCGCGACACGATCTTCTCGACCAGCTCGTCGCCGACCGGGTCGACCGCGAGCACCACGGAGATCGCCATGCACCGCTCCCCCGCCGAGCCGAAGCCCGCCGAGACGGCCGAGTCGGCGACCAGATCGAGGTCGGCGTCGGGCAGCACGAGCATGTGGTTCTTGGCCCCGCCGAGCGCCTGCACCCGCTTGCCGTGGGCCGTGCCGGTCTCGTACACGTACCGCGCGATCGGGGTGGAGCCGACGAACGACACGGCCCGTACGGCCGGGTGCTCCAGCAGCCGGTCCACCGCCACCTTGTCCCCCTGGACGACGTTGAACACGCCGTCCGGCAGGCCCGCCTGCCGCCACAGCTCCGCGAGCAGCAGGGACGCGGAGGGGTCGCGCTCGGAGGGCTTGAGCACGAAGGTGTTCCCGCAGGCGATGGCCACGGGGAACATCCACATCGGGACCATCGCCGGGAAGTTGAACGGCGTGATGCCCGCCACCACGCCGAGCGGCTGGCGGATCGAGTAGGAGTCGACCCGGGTCGAGACGTTCTCCGAGTAGCCGCCCTTGAGCAGGTGGGGGATGCCGCAGGCGAACTCCACGACCTCCAGGCCGCGGGCCACCTCGCCGAGCGCGTCCGAGTGCACCTTGCCGTGCTCGGCGGTGATCAGCGCGGCCACCTCGTCGCGGTGCGCGTCGAGCAGCTCGCGGAACCGGAACAGGATCTGGGTGCGCTTGGTGAGCGAGGAATCCCGCCACGCGGGGAAGGCCCGCGCGGCCGCCTCGACGGCCGCGTCGACCTCCTCGGCCGAGGCGAGCGACACCTGCCCGCTCACCTCGCCGGTGGCGGGGTCGAACACCTCCGCCGTACGGCCGGCGCCCTCGACGAGCGTGCCGTCGATCCAGTGGTTAACGCGCTTCATCGTTGACGGCCTCCAGAGCGGTGACGAGGATGCCCAGGCCCTCGCGGGCCTCGTCCTCGGTGAGGGTGAGCGGCGGCGCCATCCGCAGCGTGTTGCCGTACAACCCGCCCTTGCCGACCAGCAGGCCGAGGTTCCTGGTCTCCTCCAGGAAGCGGGCGGCGAGCGCCGGGGCGGGCGCCTTGGTGGCGGGGTCGACCAGTTCGACGGCGAACATCAGCCCCTTGCCGCGTACGTCGCCGACGACGGGCAGCCGGGGGGCCGCCTCGCGCAGCCCGCCGATGATGATCTCGCCGGTCCTCGCGGCGTTGGCCTGCAGGTCGTGGTCGAGCACGTAGTCGAGGGTGGCGTTGGCCGCCGCCATCGAGATGGGGTTGCCGCCGAAGGTGGCCACACCGGCGGCGTGCGGGCCGTCCATGAGGTCGCCGCGCGCCACGACGCCGCCGACCGCGAAGCCGTTGCCGAGCCCCTTGGCGAAGGTCATCATGTCCGGCGTCACGCCGTGGTTCTGGATCCCGAAGAACGCCGAGCCCGTACGGCCCCAGCCGGTCTGCACCTCGTCGGAGATGAACAGGATGCCCTCCTCGTCGAGGACCTCCTTGTACGCCGCGAACAACCCGTCGGGGGCCATCGTGAACCCGCCGACGCCCTGGATCGGCTCGGCGATGAGGGCGGCGACGTCCTTGGTGACGGCCGTGGCGAGCACGTGGCGCAGGTCGTCCACGCAGGCGGCGATGTAGTCGGCGTCCGACATGCCGCGGAACTGCGCCAGGTGCTTGTCGGCGCCGTGCAGGAAGTGCACGTTGAGCGGCGACAGCGAGTTGTTCTTCCAGGACCGGTTGGAGGTCACGCTGACCGCGCCGAAGGACCGGCCGTGATAGCTCTGCCGCATGGCGAGCACCTGGTCGGACCCGCGGGCGTAGGTGGCCAGCAGCAGGGCGGTCTCGTTGGCCTCGGTGCCGGAGTTGGTGAAGAAGACCTTCGCGTCCGGGATGCCGGACAGGCGGGCGATCTTCTCGGCCAGCTCGACCTGGCCGCGGATGAGGTACAGCGTCGAGGTGTGGACGACGCCGGTGGCGAGCTGGCGCTCGACGGCCTCCCGCACCTCGGCCACGTCGTACCCGATCATGTTGGTCAGGATTCCGGCGAAGAAGTCGAGATAACTCTTCCCGTTCGCGTCGACGACGCGGTTCCCCTTGCCGCCGACGATCTCGATGGGCTCGTTGTAGTACAGGGCCATCCAGTTCGGCATGACCGCGCGATGGCGTGCGAGAAGGTCCGACATGCTCAGAAGTATCCCGGCTGACGGGTGACCGGCTCACCCGTCAGCCTGTCTGGGATACCGCGAGTTTGCCTTACACAGTGGTGGGCGTCGCGGTCTCCGGCGCGGGAGCCGTTCCCGCGGCCTTCCGGCGCAGGACCAGCAGCGCGACCAGGGCCGCCGCGAGCGAGCAGCCCGCGCCCACCCACGAGCCTACGGACATCGCCGACACGAACGCCTCGCGTCCGGCGGCCGCCACGGCGGCGTCCCCGAGGTTCACCGCGACGCCGATCGACTCGCGCGCCGCCGGCGGCGCCGACTCCGGCATGGCCGCGGTGTACGCACCGGCGAGCACGCTGCCGAGCACGGCCACGCTGAGCGCCATGCCGACCTGCTGCACCGTGTCGTTGAGCGCGGAGCCCACCCCGGCGCGCTCGGGCGGCACCGCCCCCATCAGCGTGGCGTACGACGCGGGACCGGCCAGGCCGCCGCCCACTCCCATGACCATCAGGCCGGCGATCAGCGTGCCGTACCCACCGGTGAGCGTGGACAGCAGCACGAACCCGGCGGCCATGACGACCAGGCCGGTGACGATGAGCGTCCGGTTGCTCACCTTCTTGCCGAGCGCCGCGCCCAGGCCGTTGAACACCATCGCGGCCGCCACGTACGGCAGCAGCGCGAAACCGGCCTTCAGCGGGTCGTAGCCGAGGACGAACTGCAGATACTGCGTGATGGCCAGCATCAGCGCGCCCGCGCCGAACGACAGCAGCACGATGGAGAAGCACGCGCCGCTGAACGAGCGGTCGCGGAACAGGCCGAGCGGCAGCATGGGGTGGGCGGTGCGGCGCTCCCACAGCACGAACGCGAGCAGCGCCGCCGCCGACAGTGCCACGGTCAGGGGGTTGAAGTGCCCGCCGGGCGCCGAGATGACGGCCCAGACCAGCCCGCCCATCCCCGCCGTCGACAGGATCACGCCGAACGGGTCGGCCCGCCGCGCCTCGCCGTACGTCTCGGGCATGAGCGCGAAGGCCGCGACGATCGCCAGCACCGCGATCGGCACGTTGATCAGGAAGACCGACCCCCAGTAGTAGTGCTGGAGCAGGAAGCCGCCGATGGTCGGACCGGCGATGACGCCGACCATGGCGACCGAGCTCCAGGCGGCGATGGCCTTGCGCCGCTCGCTCTCGTCGAACACCGCGATCAGGATCGACAGGGTCGACGGCATCACGCAGGAGCCGCCGACGCCCATCAGCGCGCGGGCGGCGATGAGCTGCCAGGGCTCGGTGGCGAGCGTGGCCACGAGGGACGCCCCGCCGAAGAACGCCAGGCCGATCACGAGCATCCGCCGCCTGCCGTACCGGTCGGACAGGCTGCCCGCCGTGAGCAGCAGGCCCGCGAACACCAGCACGTACGCGTCGATGATCCACTGCACGTCGGACGGCGTGGCGCCCAGGTCACGCATGAGCGACGGGATCGCCAGGTTGAGGACGGTGTTGTCCACCACCAGGGTCAGCAGGCTCAGACAGAGGACGCCGAGGATCCACCAGCGTCGGGGATGAGACATGAGAGTCACCTCGAACAGTGTGCGAGTACTGTCGGACACTGTACGACTCAATCGAACACTGTGCGAGCGAATATTGTGAGGCCGTGTCAGCGAAGCCGTTCTCCTCGGTCTGGACCCGTGAGCGCAAGGGTGCGCGCGAGCAGGGCCTCAGCCGTGACCAGATCGTCCGCGCGGCCGTGGAGCTGCTCGACGCCGAGGGCCTCGACGCGCTCAGCATGCGCAAGCTCGGCGCCCGGCTCGGCGCGGGGGCGACCAGCCTCTACTGGCACGTGGCGAACAAGGACGAGCTGCTCGAACTCGTCATGGACGAGGTCTACGGCATGGTCACCGTGCCGGACGACGCGGGGTGGCGGCAGGCGGCCACCGCCTTCGCGTACGGCCTGCGCGGCGCGATCCTGGAGCATCCGTGGAGCGCGAGCCTCATCGGCGCGCTGCCCGCGCTGGGGCCCAACGCCCTCGCCGCGGCCGACAACCTGATGGCCGCCTTCGCCGAGGCGGGGTTCGGCGACATGGACCTGGACTACGCGGTGGCCGCGGTCGTCGCCTTCACGCTCGGAGCCACCGTGCCCGAGGTGGCCTGGTCGAGGGCGGCCGCCGAGGCCGGCGCCGACCACGTGGAAATGCAGCAGGCCATCGCGCCCGTGCTGGAGAAGCTGGCGTCCGAGCGCCCGCGACTGCGCGAGCGGTACCAGACATACGTGGGCAAGAGCTTCGATCCCGCGATCGCGCGGCGGCTCAGCTTCGACTTCGGGCTGATGGCCCTTCTGGACGGTCTCGGCACCCGCCTGCACTGAGAGCCGGCTCTCAGTGTGTCAGCTACTGGGGGGTCATCCTTACATAATGATCAGGTAGCCTCTGAGCATGCTCCCCACGGTCGCCGACGTGCTCGCGCTGGACACCGTCCGGCGTGGCAGCCCCCGGGTGGTGGCGGGCGGCGACCGGCTCGACACCAGGGTCCGGTGGGTCCACGTGGGCGAGGTGCACGATATCGCCCACCTGTTACGCGGCGGCGAGCTGGTCCTCACGACCGGTGTGGCGCTGCCGAGCGAACCCGACAAGCTGGCCGACTACATCTGCGAGCTGGCCGCGGTCGGCGCCTCGGGCCTGATCGTGGAGCTCGGCCGCAGGTTCGTCCGCGAGCTGCCGAGGGCGGTGGTGAAGGCCGCGGAGGAGCACGGGCTGCCCCTGATCACGCTGGCCCGCGAGACGCCCTTCGTGCAGATCACCGAGTCGGTCCACGCGCGCATCATCGACATCCAGCTCCAGGAGCTGCGGGCCTCCGAGCAACTCCACGAGGTGTTCACCGAGCTGTCGGTCGAGGGCGCCTCCCCGGCGGAGGTGCTCAACCAGGTCGCGCGGTTCTCCGGCCGCCCGGCGCTGCTGGAGAACCTCGCCCACCAGGTCCTGGCGTGCGACGCCGCCGGGGGCGACACCGGAACCGTGCTGGCCAACTGGGAGACCAGGTCGCGTGCCGTGATGCCGGCAGAGCGGACCGCCTACGACGCCGCCGCCGGGTGGCTGGTGACCATGGTCGGCGCCCGCGGCCAGGACTGGGGACGGCTCATCCTGCTGTGCGACGGCCCGCCCAGCCCCCGCGACATCGTGCTGGCCGAACGCGCGGCGACGACGCTCGCGCTCAGCCGCCTGCTGGAGCGGCACCAGGAGTCCCTGGAGCGGCAGGCGCACGGGACCATACTGACCGGCATCCTCACCCACGCGTACGCCGATCCCGACGAGGCCGCCGCCCGCGCCCGCGCCGTCGGCGTCCCGCTCACCGGCCGCAGGCTCGTGAGCGCCGTCATCCGGCTGACCGCGCCCGCCGGCACCGCGCTGGGCGAGCAGGCCCGGCTGGGCGAGCTCGCCGAGGCCGGCGCCGCCGCCTGCCGCGAGGCCAAGCTGCCCGCGCTGGTCGGGGCGCTGGACCAGAGCCGCGTCGGAGTGCTGCTGCCGCTGCCGCCCCGCATGGCCGCGGAGACGGCGCTCGACGCGCTGGCCGAGCGTCTGCGGGCGAACTTCGCCACGCCGTTCGTGCTGGCGGCCGGCTCGGTCGTCGAGTCCATCAAGGACGTACGGCGGAGCTTCCTGGAGGCCGAGCAGGTGGCGGAGGTGGCCGTGCGCCAGCCCGACGGCCGGCCGTTCTACCGGCTGCCCGACCTGCGACTGCGCGGGCTGCTGCACCTGCTGCGCGACGACGCCCGGTTGCAGACCTTCGCCGAGCGCGAGCTGGGGGCCCTGCTGGCCTACGACGCCCAGCGGCACGGCGACCTGACCAGGATCCTGCGCATCTACCTCGACGCGGGACGCAATAAGGCGGTGGCCGCACAGAAGGCCCATCTGTCCCGTCCCGCCTTCTACGACCGCCTGCGGCGGCTCGAACGCGTCCTCGACACCGACCTCGACGACGTCGAGTCGTGCCTGTCGCTGCACGTCGCGCTGCTGGCGCTGGAGACCTTCCGCCGAGAGCCCACCTGAGCGAGCTCTCTGCACGGCCCAGTCGATGACCAGGGCGGACGATTTGACCCGGTAAGGCGTGCGCTGGGCGGCTCCTCGCGGACATGCTGACACCCGGAAAGTAGGTATGTCGTCCCGGGTGTAAGGTCTACCGCCCCTGACTACTTTTCGTATGCTCGCGCTCACGGGGTGAATCGTGCTTACCTCGAAACGTGCCCACGATGAGCGAACCCAGAATCAGCCCGACGGTCGTGGTCCGGGCCCTGTCCGCACGCTTCCCCAAATGGACCATCTGGTGGGGCGAGGCCACCACGCACTACTGGGGCATGTCCCGGCGGCGCGACGGACTGCTCGTCCACATCGAGGCCCGATCCGCGCAGGAGTTCGTGCAGCGGGCGCGGGAAATCGACGCTAATACCCCTTAATGCACTTATATGCATCAATGTCCGATTCGACGGCCGAGAGTTGCCGAAGTCGTCTGGGAATTTCATGCGCTTTAGCGCGTTTCCGTCGCTTCCGTACGCAATGGTCGCCACGATGGTCCCGCAAGGATCACCGAGCGGGAGCAATCGAATGAAACGCCGCCTGATCGTCGGGGCCGCAGCGCTGGCCCTGACGACGACCATCTCTTCGGCACCGGCCACCGCCGAGCCCGTCGCCGGACTGCCGACGACGAGCTTTCCCCTCGGTGAGCCCGGGATCCCGAAGTCGGCGGCCAAAAGCCTGGCCCCCGGCGTCAGTTACTTCACCCTCAAGCACGGCAAGCCGCAGGACGGGTACACGGTCAGCGTCGTCATGGCGGGCAAGGACTTCATGTCCGAGGCCAAGGCGCAGGCCCAGGCCGCGGCCGTGCAGGCGGCGGGCCTCGAGCCCGTCATCGTCAAGTTCACCAGGCCCGCCGTCGCCGACCACCCCGCCGGCGACTACTTCATGGTGCGGGTGGGCAGCTGGCCGCTCGACCAGAAGGCCGCGGCGGCCGAGGTCGTCAAGCAGCTCAAGGACGCCGGGGTGAGCGCGAAGGTCGACTTCCAGGGCGACGACGGCTTCGTCACCACCGGCCCCTGGGACATGCGGGTCATCGTCGTCGACCCGCGGAAGTTCCGCGGCTCCTACGAGGCGTCGCTGGGCACGAGCGTCGCCAAGCGCGAGAGGGTCTCGGCCATGGCCTCCGCCGCCAAGGCCCTCGCCGCCGTGAACGGCGGCTTCTTCGACATCCACACGCTGCCCGCCTTCCGCGGCGACCCCACCGGCATCTCCGTCGTCCGCGGCAGGCTGCTCAGCGAGGCCGTCGCCGGCCGCGTGGGCCTGGTCCTGCGGGGCCGTACGGCGCGCGTCACCGAGTTGTCGTCCAGGGTGGTCGCCCGGGCGGCCGACGGGACCACGGCCGAGGTGACCGGCATCAACCGGGTGCCGAGGCCGGACGAGCTGGTCATGTACACCGAGGAGCTCGGGCGGGACACCCCGCAGGACGACGGGATCGAGGTGGTCCTCGACGCGTCCGGCAGGGTGACCGCCGTCCGCGCGTCCGGCGGTCCCGTGGCGCCCGGGACCCGCGTGCTGCACGCCGTCGGAGCCGCCGCCGACTGGCTGTCGCAGCGCGCGGGCGAGGGCACGACCATCACGGTCACGACCCGGGTCACCGACCTGCGGACGAACAAGGCCATCCCGCTGACCCCGGAGACCAACATCATCGGCGGCGCGATCGGCCTGGTCCGGAACGGCAGGACCTCGATCACCGCGTCGCGGGACGGCATGGCCAACACCAACATGATCCTGCGGCGCCACCCGCGTACGCTCGCCGGCGTCACCCGCGACGGCAAGCTCGTCATCGCGGTCGTCGACGGCCGCCGTCCCGGCGGCACGATCGGCGCGTCGTTCTTCGAGGCGGCCGCCCTCATGCGCTGGCTCGGCGCGCGCGACGCGGTCAACCTGGACGGCGGCGGGTCGAGCACCATGGTCCTCGGCAAGAAGGTGGTCAACCATCCGTCCGACGGCGCCGAGCGGGGAGTCGGCGACGCCCTGTTGATCCTCGGCCCGCGCTGAGCCCGCTCAGGCGCAGGAGGCCGCGAGGAGCCGGGCGATCGTGTCGTCGTCGCAGGTGTCCCAGAACGTCCCGACCGTGTCTTCGAGGTGGTCGAACGAGGCCGCCTCGAAGAGGACCTCCTGATATTTCGTGATGTCGTAGTGAGTGGTCCCCATCGCGGCGAGGTCGAGCGGGCGGATGTCCATCCCGCGGAACTCCTCGATCTCGCCGTACGAGCTGAGGATCCCCGCGCCGTACGCCCTGAGTTCGCCGTCCTCCCGCATGACGCCGAACTCCAGGGTGAACCAGAAGACCTTGGACACGAACTCCAGCGCCTCGTCGGTCTCCACCCGGCGCGCCGCCCGGCCGGCGGCCCGGTACAGCGCGGCGAACCGGGGTGACGCCAGCGTGTTGGCGTGCCCGATCACCTCGTGGATGACGTCCGGTTCAGGGGTGTAGAACGGCACGGAATGGTGCCGGATGTACTGGGTGGAGTGGAACAGGCCGTCGGCCAGGACGCCGTAGAACTCGCGGAGCGGGACCAGCCCGGCCGCGGGCAGGTAGCGGAAACCGGTCAGCGGCTCCAGAAGGTCGCCGACCTCCTGAAGCTGCGGGATGCGATCCTCCGGCAGACCGAGCCGCGCCGCCGCGTCGAGGAACTCGCGCACCGCGTACTTGTGATGCTTGATCGCCAGTTCCTTGGTGACGAGCGCCCACACGTGGTGCTCCTCGTCGGTGTACTCGGCCGTCGGAATGGGGTCACCCGGCTTGTGCACGAGCGCCAGCGCCGCGATCGCGTTGCGGCGCTGACGGTAGACCGCGTCCGCGAAACCGGGGTGGCTCGTGGCCAGCTCGACGACGACGGATCCGTCATCCTTCGTCGCCACCGGAGCGAAATACTGCGCTTCTTCAAACATACTCCGATATGACAGCAAGTAACCGCTTAACTGGCAAGAGTGACCAGTTGAGGTGTGCGAAACGCTCAAATCGGCGTGTTTTCGGGCGGGCACACTGGTCGATTCGCTCAGTCCGGGCGTACCCTCGGCGCATGCTCGACGCGCTCGACAGCCGCCTGCTGACCACCATGCGGGCCAACCCCCGGATCGGGCTCACCGAGCTGGCCCGCCTGCTCGGCGTGGCCCGCGGCACCGTGCAGTCGCGGCTGGACAAGCTCACCGCCCGCGGCGTCATCGCCGACTTCGGCCCGACGATCACGACAGAGCAGATCGGCTATCCCATCCTGGCCTTCGCCTCCCTGCAGATCGCTCAGGGCAAGCTGGCCGAGGCCGTGCGGTGGCTGGACGGCATCCCGGAGATCCTCGAGGTCTACGGCACCAGCGGCCAGGCCGACCTGCTGTGCCGCGTGGTCGCCCGCAGCACCCCGCATCTACAGGAAATCATCGCCCGGATCCTCGCCTCCCCCGCCGTCCAGCGCACCGACACGACGATCGCCCTGTCGACCCAGATTCCCTTCCGCATCGAGCCCCTGCTGGAGGCCGCGGTCGCACGGCCCGAACCGCGGTCACCGGCCTGAGCCACCGACGCCCGTGTTGAGCCAGGTCGCCGGCACAGACGATCCGGGGCTCGGGGCTCAGACGATCCGGGGCTCAGACGGATCTCGCGAGGCGGAAGCCGAGGTCGTCGATGCGGAACGTCGGATGGCTCTTGCGGCGGCACGACGCCCGGCATCCCCGGGGCAGATCATGTGCCCCTCCGCCCCGGAAAACCCGGTAAGGGCCGTAGACACTCGCGTCGTAGACGTCCCAGCACCATTCCCAAACGTTGCCGATCATGTCGTGCAGGCCCCACGCGTTCGGCTTCCTGGTCCCCACGTCGTGCACGCGCCCGCCGGAGTTCTCCCTGTGCCAGGCGATCTCGTCGAGCTCCCCGTACCGCACCCCGGTCGTCCCGGCCCGGCAGGCGTATTCCCACTCCGCCTCGGACGGCAGGCGGTATCCGTCCGCGTCCCAGTCACAGACCACGTCCTGCGCGTCGGGGTCGTCCCCGATCGCATAGCAGGGAGTCAGTCCCACCGACTCTGAAAGGCGGTTGCAGAACCGGACGGCGTCGATCCAGGACACCTCGGTGATCGGCGTCAGCGGTCCCGCCGAGCTCACCACGGCCTCGCCGGTGACGGACCGATACAGCTCCCGGGTCACCGGAAAGGGCGCCAACAGGAAGTCCCCGACCGCGCCCACCCAGTTGGTCCGCGTCCCCTCGTCCCGGAGGAGAAGCCTCCCCGCGGGAACTCGGATCATTCGCTCCATGCTCACCTGAGCCGGCGATGATTCACGACTCACCGTACGGTCCTGCCCTTCGCCGTCGATTCGCCCGTCCGCCCGGGCAGGCGCGGCAGTACGGCAACAAAAAAGGGGC